>JBFJWU010000001.1:0-72172 GCA_041623475.1 bacterium
CCTGCAGGCGAAAATTTTCATCAGCCAGCCGTCGATGGTCCAATGTCCGGCGAATCAGGTGTGCCAGTTCCTCGATCTGGAAGGGCTTGAGGATATAGTCGGCAGCGCCCAGCTTCATAGCCTCGATGGCGGTTTCGACCGTGCCGTACCCCGTCATAATGATCGTCGGTGGTGGATCCTTGAGCGTCTGCAGTTCCTTGAGCATGTCGATGCCATTGACGACAGGCATCTCCAGGTCAGACAGGATCAGGTCGAATGGCTCGCTGAAAACAAACTTCAGTCCATCCTGGCCGGTTTCGGCCAAGGTAACATCGAAGCCCTCGTACTCCAGGAAATCCCGGAGAATATCGCGGACCGAAGACTCATCATCGACGACAAGTATCCGCGCCCGTTCCTGCCCGCTGTTTTCTGACACCATCCCTCCAGACTTTGCCAATCGGGGAATTTGCCGCATCTTGCCTGATCACAAACGCTCCCACGGTTAGTATAATGGTCCGATACCGGCGGGGTCAATACCCACGCAGACATCGATGCTCCGCCGCTTACCTTGGAAAATGGACGGTTTCGTATGAGCGACGGCCCAATCGCGGCTGGCGAAAACATTCTTGTCTATGCTGATGAGCGGGCAACCTACCTGCATGTTTATCGACCTGGCGGTCGTTTTGAATGCCACCACGGTGCCGTCGACATGCCGGAAGCGCTGTATTGGGGCGATGTCCTCGAAACGATGAAAGGCGTCCCATTGGCGATCCTCCGCCCCAGCCACGCCGAGGTCCTGACCCTTCTGAAACGCCGGACCACGGTTGTCTACCCGAAAGAGGCTGGACGGATCCTGCTGGAAATGGGCGTTCGCAGTGGCGGACGCTACGGCGAAGTCGGCAGTGGCAGCGGTGCGATGACATCGATTTTGGCCTGGATGACCGGTCCGGAGGGGAGAATCTATTCCCGGGAACGCGTCGAAAACCACTTTGACCAGGCCTGCAAGAACATTGAACGGTTTGGTGTCAGCGACCGGGTCGACCTGGAACTGCGCGACGTTGCCCGGCAGGGGTGGGGGGTAGATGGACTGGATGCGGTCTTTGTCGACGTGCCGGAACCGTGGTCGATTGTTCCGGCAGCGCTGGATGCCCTGGATTCGGGTGGAATCTGGGTCAGCCTGAGCCCCACCGTCGACCAGATCGTTCGTACCGAACGGGCATTGTTCCAAGCCGGCTTTGCCCGCCGGACCATGCTGGAGCTGTTTGAGCGGAAATGGAAGCTGTTTCCGGGGCGGACCCGACCCGGCGACCGGATGATTGGTCACACCGCCTTCCTGCTGACTGCCCGGCGTGTCGGTGATATGGGCTTTGTCAGGCGCGAACAGACAAGGCGCAAACGGCGCTGAGCTCGATCACTGCCTGGTTTTGGGGCATTTGGACAGCAACTGGCGCAGGATTGCAACAACAATGCGCCGGTCGACACCAATTCGGTTCTTTTTTTTCTGGCACAACACTTGCAAAACTGTTTTTCACAGGTTTGAAAGGTTGCCAGGATGACAATGTACGCAGACGATTATTTTGAAAGCTCCGCGCCGGAAAAGCACGTGCTGGTGGTCGACGATGATCCGGATGTCCTGGACCTGATCCGCAACCACCTCCAGGTCCACGGAATCGCCATCCGAACCGCGGCCGATGGATCGGAAGCACTGGACAAGATTGCCGAAAAGAGTCCTGCGTTGATTGTGCTGGACCTGGCCATGCCGGGGATCAATGGATTCGAATTTGTCAGCCGGATGCGCGTTCAGCCATCATTGCGCCGAATTCCGGTGATCGTGTTGACCAGCCTGTCGCTGGATATCCACGACATCGCCAAACTTCTGGGCGGGGTGTCTTTGATCGTTCCCAAGAACCGCCTGGACCTGTTTCGCCGTGATGCCTTGCCGGCGATCGCCCGGGCCATCGTCGCCGACGAGGCCGTGGCCTGGGGCAAACTGCGCCGCGCGTTTATGCTGGTCCAGGACCGAAACAGAAACTAGCTTATTCCCGCACCCTGGCAACAATTTCCCTGATTTGCGCAGGCAGCTCAATTGGATCAAATGGCTTGCCAATGACACCGATGGCCCCGTAGGACACATATTCGCTGACTTCACCTGTCTGGACCTTTGCCGTCAGGAAGACAACCGGGATCCGGGAAATATCCGGGTCTTCAAGTATTTCCGCAAGTGCGGCTCGACCGTCCATCACCGGCATCATCATGTCCATCAGAATGACGTCCGGTTTCTCCTGTCGTGCCATTTCAATTCCCTCTTGACCATTCGCGGCCTCGACCACCGACCAGCCACCAACTTTCTGCAGGCTCATTCGACCAATCGTGCGAATATCGGGATCATCGTCAACTAGCAGTACTTTCTCAATTGTCACCCGCGCCCCCTTTGCGTTCAGGAACAGTAAACCAGAACACCGTGCCCGCCGAATCGATCGTTTCAAATCCAATCGCCCCGCCGTGGGCCTCGACCAGTGCCTTTGAAATCGGCAATCCCAACCCGGTCCCCTTCTTGTCGGCGGTATGCTCGTGTACCTGCCCGAATCGTTCGAACACCACATCGGCGTGTTCCGGTAATATTCCGGGACCATTGTCTGCGATTTCGAACCGGATACTCCCGGAATTGGCTGTCGCTCGAAGCGTAACGGTACTACCGGACGGCGAAAATTTGATGGCATTGGATACGAGGTTGGCCACAACCTGCTGCATCCGCACCGGATCCGCAAACATCGTCAGTGGCCCGCCTGCAACGCTGGCCACCAGTTCAATTCCCTCGCCCGAGGCAATCCCGTCGTTGCCATCGACGCATTCGCGAAGAAATTCGCCGACATCGACGGACATCGGTGCGATTTCCATTTTACCGGCCTGGATTTTCTGCATGTCCAGGATGTCATTCAACAGCAAAATCAATCGCTGGCAGTTTCGCCGACAGATTTCCAGCAGATTCGTCGCTTCGCCGTCGATATTTCCTGACAATCCGGCAAGCAACAGTTTTATCGAACCGTAGATAGACGTAACGGGTGTCCGCAGTTCGTGGCTGACAATCGATACAAATGTATCCTGCAACGCCGCAAGCTCCTGCCGGGCGGACACGTCCCGCAGGTTCAAACCGATCAGTGTTTCGGAAATCGTTTCGATCGGAAACAACGACACTTCAAGCTGCATCGGGCGGCCGCCCTCTTTCTGTACTTCAATCTCAAATGACTTCCCGCCCGTCTCCTGAAGTTCGGCAAACGCCACAGCAGGCTCATCAAGGACTCCCGGACAAAGGTCGGCAACGCGTTTACCCAGGCATTCGTCCTCGCGATATCCCATCAGGGTTTCGCATCTCCGGTTAACGGAGCGGATGATTCCGTCGGAATCCGCGACGCCAATGGCGTCCTGCATATTGTCAAGGATCGCCCGAAGGAAAGATTCGTTCCTGGCCAGTGCCGTTTCCGACTTGTGGGCGGCCAACCGAGCGTCCCGGACTTTCATGGCATACCGCAGTGCCATGCCAACACCGTCGGGAGTCAACATGGCCTTGCTCATGTAGTCGGTCGCGCCAGCCTTCATCCAGTCAACAGCGACCAATTCATTGCCTCGACCCGTAAATGCAACAACCGGCGTCACATCATCATGCTCGCGTACATCACGCAGGATTTCGAGACCATCCGCGTCTGGCAGTTTGTAGTCCAGGAATACACAATCAAAATCGCCACCAAGGATCGTTGCAATCGCATCCTTTCCGGAAACGAGTTCAGTGATTTTGGCGGATTCGGAAAACTTCCCTACGGCTCGACGCAACGCGATTCGATCCGCCTCGTCATCATCAACGATCAGCAAATTCAGAAATGCGGTTTCGTGGTCTTTGCCTGCGGGCACAATCAGCTCTCCGGTTGTTCAATCAGTTGCCAATAGGCGCTCAACGTGCCCACGGCCTCGACGAACCGCGCAAAGTCAACAGGCTTCAGGACGTAACCGGCAACGTTCAGGTCATACGCCTCGATCTTGTCGCTGTCTTCGTTGGACGTCGTCAGGACAAAGACGCTCAGGGACTTCAGGTCCTGGTCCTTGCGAATCTCCCGCAGAAATTCGATACCTCCCATCTTCGGCATATTCAGGTCCAACATGACGATTCGGGGCAGAGGATCAAGCTTTTTGACTCCGTCCGCCCCACGCAGCATGGCCAGCCCCTCCAGTCCGTTACGCGCGACATGCAGCGGGTTGGCAAGATTGTGTTTCTTGAATGCCCGTTTGATTGTCATGACATCCACGTCATCGTCCTCGACCAGCAAAATGCTCAATGGCTTAGGTTCGTTCATTGGCTTGCTCCGTTCTTTGGCCAGGTAAATGCAACCCTGGTCCCTTCATCATAGTCTTTGATGTCCAGTTGCCCGCCGGCGTTCGCGACAATCTTGTCACATATTGCCAGGCCCATTCCGAGACACTGTTCAACAGAAATGTCGCGACCGCGTTCGAACAGTTCCAATACCCTCTGTCGGTCAGCATCAGGTATGCCCGGACCGTCATCTGTGATCTCGAACAACCAGAAATGACCGGCGTCTTCCGCGCTCACGCTGATCTCGGTCGGCCTGCCGTGTGTCACAGCGTTGGCCAGTAGCTGTCGGAACAGTTCCAGCAGTTCCCAGCGCTCGCCCTGAATGCGCGGCAAGTCGCCGATCACCAATTGACATTGGTCTTCGATTGCCAATTCAGCGGCAACGTCGCGTACGAGTGGTCCAGCATCTACTTCGACACGGCCATCGCCGATTCGGCCGATACGGGAATGCAGCAGCAGCGAATCCAGCATTGCGTCCAGGCGGTCGACACGTTCGGCCAACAGCCGCAGATAGTCTTCGAGTTCCTTATCGATCTTGTCACCGAGATCTTCGGCAATCCAGTCAGCGATGTTGCGGATCCCGCGCAGCGGCGCCCGGAAATCGTGCGAGATGACATGAATCAGCTGGTCAACGGTCGATCGCGAACCGTCACTCATGTCGATTCCCTCAGGACCAGCCGCAACGGGGATCCCCTGAGCCCGCTGCCGATTTCCGACAGTAACCTGCCCGGAAAACCTGCCGGGTCCTGCGATTCCACGTCGTCAATGACGATGATCCGGGCATCGGGAAACCGTTGGGACGCAAGATCCCGGGCCGCAGCCAGTTCGTGGGGGGTCCGGTCAGCCGCACACACAAGAACGACAACGGTAATGTCGCCATCGACGATTGGCTGGTCACACTGAAGGTCAAGGACCCAGTCCGGGTCCAGGACACCATCCAGGATGCCGCGCAGGTGTGCGCGTTGACCTGGGTCTCCACCGACGAGCATCACCGCCCCTCGGCCAGTTGTATCAGTCATCCGCAACCTCCAGGACCAGGGGCCAGGAAAAAAAGAATGTTGTTCCGCGAACGCCATCGGACTCAACCCAGGCGTGGCCGTTTGCCTGCGAGACGATCTTCTGGACAATTGACAGGCCGACGCCGGTACTTTCAACTTCGTCCCGCCGTTCCAGGGTCTGAAATATCTTGAAAATCCTGTCGTGGTATTCGGGTGCAATTCCCGGCCCATCGTCACGGACCCAAAACACCCAGAAACCCTCTCGCTCTTCGGCGTCTATTTCGATATGGCCGCGGTCGCGATCGTGATACTTGCAGGCATTGCTGACCAGATTGGCAAACAATTGCTGCACCTGGGTTGAATCACCACGAATGACCGGCATGTTCGGGCCGATGGTAACGGAAAAGCCGTCCGGCAGGGCGAGGGCCTCAACGACCTCGCTTGCAATAGTGCCGGTATCAATGAATGCTTCGGTAACCGTTCCCCGGCCAACGCGACTGTAATCAAGAATTCCGTCAATCAGGGCCTCCATTCGACGCACACGTCCGGTCAGGATTTCCAGATGTTCACGAGACTCATCAGGAAGTTCTTCGCCCGTGTCCTCCCGGATCCAGTTGGCCAGATTCGCGATCGCGCGCAATGGTGCCTTCAGGTCGTGGGACACAATGTAGGCGAACTGTTCCAGTTCGTCATTGCTGGCCTTCAGTTCCCGGTTGAGTTGTTCAAGGTCCAGGCGCAATTGAATCTGATCGGTAATATCACGGGCAACCGCATATATTCGCCCCAGTTCGGTATCAGAGGTTGCCGACCAGTCCAGCCATCGATAGCTGCCATCCTTTGCCTGGTAACGGTTCTGGAAGGCAACGATGACGCCCCCCTCTGACAACCCTGCTGCAGCCTGGGCCGTTGCATCCCGGTCCTCTGGATGGACGAACTCGACAAATGGCCGCGACAAGAGCTCTTCTTCCGAATATCCCAGCAACTCGGACCACGCCGGGTTGAGACGCGTAAAAAATCCTTCGAAATTGGCAATACAAAGCAGGTCAAGCGAAACGCCAAAGAATTGCGACAATTCCTGTTCGAGCCGCTTTCGATCGGTGGCGTCCCGGACGATCCCGACGAATTTACGCTGGTCCTGGACCTGATATTCGGACACTGAAAGATCCAGTGGGAAAGTTGTCCCGTCGGCGCGCAACCCGGTTACTTCGCGCCCGATCCCGATAATCCTGGCTTCGCCGGTATCCAGATATGAGCGAATGTACCTGTCGTGATCAGCCTTGTACGGGTCAGGCATCAGAACATTGACATTTCGACCAATTGCATTTTCGGGACTGTATCCGAACAATCGCTCCGCACCGGGGTTAATGGCTTCGATGAAACCGGATTCGTCAATCACGATGATACCGTCATGCACACCGCGAAAAACGCCGGCCAGCCTGGCGTCCCGTTCCCTGGCCTCGGCCAGTTCCCGAACGTGCAGGCGCATATCCATCAACAACGCCACCTGCCGCGCAAGAATTTGCAGATGTTCCAGTTGCTGTTCGTCCAGTTGCATCGGTTCGTCGCTGATGACACACAAAGTCCCGAGATTAAAACCGTCATGGCTCTGGAGGAGTGCTCCAGCATACGATCGCACGTGGGGGGCCCCGGTTACCAAAGGATTGTCCGCAAAACGTGGATCCTTGAATGCATCCGGAACCACCAGCATCCTGTTGTCGGCAACAGCGTGTGCGCAGAATGCCACGGCCCTGGGCGTCTCGCCTGCATCCAGGCCAACTCGGGACTTGAACCATTGCCGGTCCTCGTCGATCAACGATACGAGTCCAATCGGCGTACCACAGATATCTGTAGCCAGCTTGACCAGATCATCAAACGCTGTTTCTGCTTCAGTGTCAAGGATTTGATAGCTGCGCAGCCGCGCCAGCCGTTCGGGCTCATCAGTCGGAATGTCAGGTGTTTTCACAACGCCCCCGGACTAGTTGCGCGACGCAACATTTCATCTGCGATCAATTGCCTGGTATTGAAATCAAACATCGTTGCTCAGTATAAATAACATCAGCCAGGAGCGACACAGACGCGGTTCCGGCCGGTGTTTTTGGCATCATACAGGGCGCTGTCGGCCCGGGACTCCAGGTTTTGCCAATCTTCCCCGTCGGCAAATTGCGCGATACCGCAACTTACCGTGATCGAAAAGGTCTCTGCGCCAGCCTCGAAAAGTATTCTGGATGTGTCTTCGCGAATTCGCTCGACGATCTTTCCGGCGGCGACGGCATCCTGGTCCGGAAAGACAACCATGAACTCTTCGCCACCAAGGCGTCCAACCAGATCACCGGCTCGAATCCCGCGGGACAGCAACCGGGCAAATGCCCGCAGGACCCGGTCGCCGATCGGATGACCCCATTTGTCGTTGACCTGTTTGAAATGGTCAATATCAAAAATTGCGATCGACAGCGATCCCCCTTTGCGAATCGTTCGCTGCAATTCAAGACCGCCGTATGACCGAACGCTGGACGCGTTCAGAACAGCCGTCAGGCCGTCGATCGAGGTCATTTTTCGCAGTTGGCGTGCCCGGTCCAACTGGCCCCGCACAACTGCGCGCAGTTGCTGTATTCCCATGCTTTTGTCCAGAAAAACAGCGCCGCCGGTCTGAACCGCCTTCTGTTTTGTATCGTCGTCCACACCACCCGTCAGAAAAATAAAACGGGTCAGGTTGAAGGCACCTGTCTGGATTATGGCTTCGGCAATCTGTATGCCATTTGCATTCGGCAGGCCAATGTCCATCAGGACCACGGCGGGATCAAAGTCTGTCGCTGTTGCAAGCGCCTGATAGGGATCCTGTTCAACCCTGACATCGATGCCTAACCGACCGAGGACCCGGCGCACGATCACTGCATAGTCATAGTCATCATCAACCAGCAGAACCCTGGGTCGATCGTCGGCAACCATCGGCATCATTTGCAGAAGCAAATCGACAATCGTCTCGACCTCTTCGCCGGCGGGCACGAATGCGCGGCTTCCCAGCTGTACGGCGCGCAGACGTTCGGCAAACGAGTCAACTGGCGAAACCATTATCGAGGCTGCGGACACGAAGTTGGCCATCAACTTCCCCCACACGGCCCGGGTTTCATCAGTCTCACCGATCTGGTCCAGGCCCGCGATCACCACATCAGGCTCGACACCACGACTGGCAACAGCCAGGGCATCCAGTGACACAAAATGCCGGACCGAGTACCCTGCTCCACGCAATGCGACCGGAAGGTTTCCGCGAACATATTCATCGCGTAACAGTACATACACGGTTGGAACGCGGGCTTCCACCCTGGTCGTCGTCGCGGTACTACTGCCATTCGGCAGTTGTTGGGTAAGATGCATGGATATTACCGACACAGTTCAATCTTTCGTTATGGTGGCTACTGATGACCGACCGAGACACTTCACTGGAACCGATTCCCGTAACCGTTGATCCGGACCTCGCAGACCTGGTCCCGACATACCTGGAACGCAGGCGCGCAGATGTCACAGACCTTCGCAAGGCCGTCGCTGGCCGAGATGCCGCGACGGCGCAGACGCTTGGTCATCGGATGAAAGGCACGGGTGCCAGTTACGGATTCGCGGAAATCACAACGACAGGTGCCCGAATCGAAGAAGCGGCAAAAAACGAGGATTTCACCGAAGTTGCGTCTGCGACTGACGAACTTGAATCCCTCCTGGGCCGTTACCGGATTGTTGATACGTAGGTACATTGGTTCAGGAGAACACCCGCCAGCCACGGCGACGGGCAATGTTTTCCAGCATGCGAGCTGAGTTTGGCAGCGGTGGACTGGTGGACTTCGCCGCGATCCAGTTCTGCTCTTCATCGGCGCGAACGGCAATAATCCCGGCCAGCGGGGAGCCATCGGATGACTGGCCATCAGGATTGACAAAGGTCGCAGTGTAGGGTGCCGCGTCCTTCAGGGTCGTCGAGATCACTTCGGCAAGCGAATCGCCTGACCCGGGAAGCGTTTTCATTACGGCATCATCCTCGATCAGGATTCCAGCAGCGCCAAGGCACTGCGAAACCTGTCCAGCCCAGGCATTGAGCCCGGAACGATGCAGTTCACTGAGTTCGGAAAGTTCGGTTTCCAGGTAGGACGCGGTTCGTTGCATCAAGTCGTGGTACCCGAACACCGTTTCGAAAACCGCACGAAAGAAACTCGCCAGCTGATTCAATAACTGGACCTCCCACTGGGCAAACGGAGTCTGCGTACCTGTGCGGGCCAGCATCCAGACGATGTCACGGCGCTGGAATTCAAAACGCAATGGGACAAATGCCATGTGGTGGCGGTTCCAGGCACGAAACAACGGCCCGGTCAGCGTCGTGGATCCGGCCTCGAATGCAACCGTTTCCACGTTTCCGACAATGCCCTCGAACTCGCCCGACTCGTCCATCAAACGGGCATTCTGCCACTTCGTCCCCAGGCCACGATTGGCAACAACCCGCCAGACCAGGCTGTCTGCCACCCGGACCAGGACCCCCGCCGAGTTGGTCTTGAACAAGGCCTCAATCTGGTCACCGACGTAGTCGTAAAATGCAGTAACCGACGGCAGGCTGCCTTTGGATATCTGGTCGAAATACCACTCCTGCAAAAGGAGCATGTTCAACTGCGCCGCCCGTATTCCCGACACCTGCCGTTTGCGTGCAAATGTCTGGACCGCGTTTTCCTGGACAACATTGAACAACGGAAACGGCAGCGGTTTCGGCATGAAAAAGTCAGCGGCCATCGTTTCCGCGTGCGCCCCCAGTTCATCGTCAGCGACGCCGCTGATCAGGACGATCGAAATATCCTTGTTGGCCTGTCGCAGGTATTCGGCTGCTTCGTGGCCGGTTTCGCCGCCCAGGTCGTAATCGACAAACGCAACCGGAGTATTGTCGAAATTTTCGTCTGAATTCTTCAGTTCGGCAATCGAGCTGAACGTCAACGCCTGTCGTTCAATCTTCTGGCAGAAACGCTCGATCAGTGCACAAAACGACGGGTCGTCGTCAATTACCAGAAATTTGTCGGACATAGGAATTGCCTGCTTTCTTCCGGGATCGGTCACGCGACCCGCCGGGTCTGGGCGAATAGTTGCAAGAGCTGTGCCATTATTTTCGGCACGCATCTTGCTCGTATTGGCATGTTGTTCATTTTTACACAGGTTGTGCCCGATGGATCTCAATAAACCCAAGCTGGAAACCGGAACCGTACTGGTTGTTGACGACAGCCCTGATTCACGTTCATTGATGCGGCGGTATCTGGAATTGGACGGGCACACGGTTGAAGAAGCTGTCGACGGGCTGGATGCCCTGCAGAAGATGTCCTATCTGCGAGCCGATGTGATCCTGATGGATGTCGATATGCCAAAAATGGACGGCGCACGTGCACTGCGTCAGATCAAGGATAACGATGCGCTCCGGACTGTTCCGGTCATCATGATGTCAGCCCACGAGTCCCGTGAAATCGCGCTGGAATGCATTCAGTTTGGTGCAGACGACTACCTGGACAAGCCGGTATCCCGCTCTGTGCTGGAGGCCCGTTTGCAGAATTGCCTGCGACGCAAACGAATGATCGATCGACTGGACCGCAAGCTTGTTTCGGCGAATCGCGACCACGCCCGCGCCCGCGAAGTCCTGCAGGCGATCCTGCCGCCGCGGATTGTTGAAGAGGTACTGTCGATTGGACACGTTCCGCCCCGCAGTCACGACGAAGTTGCTGTGATGTTTTGCGATGTGGTTGGCTTTACGTCGTTCTGCAATCGCAACGATGCCGAAACTGTCGTTGCAAACCTGCAACAACTTACCGCATTGTTCGATTCAGTTGCGCAACGGCACGGTGTCGAAAAAATAAAATCAATGGGCGATGCATTTCTTGGCGCCGCAAACCTGCTGCAACCCGCTCCGGATCCGGTCCTGAATTGCGTCCGCTGCAGCATCGATATGCTTCGCGAAAGTGCTGGACTTCGACATCCGTGGCACCTGCGAATCGGGATTGCACTGGGTCCACTGGTGTCCGGGATCCTTGGCGATCGAAAATTCCTGTTTGATATCTGGGGTGACACCGTCAACCTCGCCCAAAGGATTGAATCGTCCGCCAATCAGGATTCAATTTGCGTCAGTGAACTGGCCTGGTTGAGCCTGAATGGCAACTGCCGGGGACGATCCAGGGGATCCGTTTCGTTAAAAGGTGTCGGTGAGGTGCAGGTTTTCCAGATCGACGGACTGGTCTGAGGTCTGGCTCAGTCCTGGCGCATTTTCCGATACAACGTCGAACGATCGACCCCCATCCGTCCAGCGGCGACCTGACGCTTGCCGCCACAATCGTCGATAATGCGTTCAATATGGCGCTGTTCAAACAACTGGACAGCGTCCGCCAGGTTATCCGGATAATCAACCACATTTGCAGAATCGGCATTTGCGGTGGAGCCGATTTCGAAAGGCAGGTCTTCACGTTCGATTAAATCTGAACGTGCAAAGATCAATGCGCGTTCGATGACGTTTCTCAATTCCCGGACATTTCCAGGCCACGCGTGGGCAACCAGCGCTGCCATCGCGTTATCCGAGATTCCCGATGTGCTCGAATTGGTTTCATGATGGAGCAATTGGAAAAAATGTCGGGCCAGGACAGGAATATCGCCGATTCGATCCCGTAACGGCGGCAGCGACAACTGCACCACGTTCAGTCGATAAAACAGATCCTCCCGGAACCGCCCCTGGCCAACCATCTGCTGCAAGTCCTGGTGTGTTGCGGCAACGACACGCACGTCAATCTGGCGACTGGCAGTTGCCCCCAGCCGCTGGATATTGCGTTCTTCGAGAACACGCAACAACTTTGCCTGGACGGCAAGCGGCATGTCACCGATTTCGTCCAGAAACAGGGTCCCGCCGTCGGCCAGTTCGATTAACCCCTGTTTCGCCTCGGCTGCGCTTGTAAACGCACCTTTTTCGTAACCAAACAATTCGGACTCGATCAGGTCATCCGGCAAAGCTGCACAATTAATGGCAACAAACGGACCATCCGCGCGATCACTGACGTCGTGGATCGTTCTGGCCAGGACTTCCTTGCCCGTACCGGTTTCACCAAGAACCAGGATCGAGGTACCGGTCGGGGCCACCCTGGCAACCAGTTCCCGAACCTCTTCCATGGCCGAAGAATCGCCAATCAACCCAGTCGTTGATCCCAGGCGACTGACCTCACGGCGCAGCGCCGAGATTTCCCGACGATTGCGAGCCTCGCTGCCAAGACGGTCGAGTCTCTTGTTAAACTCGTCCTGGTCGACGGGCTTCGTAATATAGTCGATCGCTCCCAGGCGCATTGCCTCGACAGCTCGATCAACCGAATCTTCGGCCGTAATCATGATTGTCGCAATCTCGGGCGCTGTTTCGGTGATCCAGGACAACACGTCCAAGCCGGATTCGTCAGGCAGGTTCAGGTCGAGGACAACGACATCGGGAACAGATTCGGCCAATATCCTGCGGGCTTGTGCGCCGGATTCGGCGTGTTGGACGAGAAAATCCAGACGGGTCATCCATCCGGATACCAGCGAACGAAAATCAGGATCGTCTTCGACAATAATACCGGTGCGCACGGCGTGTTCAGCCCTGTAAGTTGCAAACAGTTTGAGTCATGAAAAGCAGACTAGCAGATCTGGGTCCAGCAACAAAAAAGATGTTCGACAGCGCTGCCCGGCTGGGCAGCCTTAACCCTGCGCGTCAGATGCGCTCGATTTCGAAGTCGTCGCCGCCGCCGCCACCGCCACCGCCAGCATCACCACTGCCATCGTCGCCACCACCATCAAAGTCGCTCCACGCCTCGTCGCTGGTGCCGCCGACGCCCGATACCCGCAATTTGAAATCGTCCGGATTGGACGATTGGCGCAGGGCCTCCTCGAACGAGATCAGACCCTGTTTGAGCAATTTCATCAACGACTGGTCGAATGTCTGCATTCCGTAGGTTGTGTGGCCTTTGGAGATCGCATCGTGGATCTCGCGAGTCCGTTCTGGATCGATGATCAGTTCGCGAATCCGATGGGTGACCCGCATGATCTCCAACGCCGGGACCCGCCCCTTGCCGTCCGTCGTCGGCACCAGTCGCTGGCTGATGACCGCCCGCAGGATCGAGCCCAGCTGCAGGCGAACCTGTTTTTGCTGGTATGGCGGAAAGACAGACACGATCCGGTTGATCGTTTCGGTTGCGTCCATTGTGTGCAGGGTACTCATGACCAGATGGCCGGTTTCGGCAGCGGTCAACGCCGTTTCAATGGTTTCAAAGTCGCGCATCTCACCGACCAGGATGACATCGGGGTCCTGGCGCAGCGCGCTCTTAAGTGCCCCGGCAAATGACAACGTATCAACCCCGACCTCACGCTGGTTGACGATTGATCGTTTGTCCCGGATCAGGAACTCGACCGGGTCCTCGACCGTCATGATGTGCCGGGTTTTGCGGCTGTTGATGTAATCAATCAACGCCGCCAGCGTCGTCGACTTGCCGGAACCAGTTGTCCCCGTAACCAGAACCAGACCGCGTTCCTCGTTGCCGATTTTTTCCAGGACCGGCGGCAGGTTCAACGATTCGAAATTCTGGATCGCAAATGGAATGACACGAAAGACAACACCGATTGTCCCGCGCTGCTGGAAGACGTTGACACGAAAACGCCCGAGCCCCGGAACACCATACGCCAGGTCAATTTCGTGACTGCGCTTGAACTCTTCTTTCTGGGCAGGATTCATGATGCCCAGGGCCATCTTGGTCACTTCGTCCGGCGTCAGGCGTTTCGCATTCTTGAGGGGCACCAGCGCACCGGTAATACGGAACATCGGCGGCAGGCCGGCCTTCAGGTGGATGTCACTGGCACCGCCCTTGAGGGCAATCTTCAGGACATTATTGAGGTCCAGTGCACCGCCTTCGCTCATTTGGCTGCTTCCTTCTTGGCCGGTTTGCCCTCGGTCACGGGCGCCGGATCAGCGGGTGCCGACATGCCGACGTGTTCACGGACCTTGGCATCGATTTCGCGAATCAAATCGCCGCCTTCTTCTAATTGCGCGACGACGTTGTCCCGTCCCTGGCCCAGGCGTTCGCCACCATAGCTGTACCAGCTGCCAGACTTTTCAACGATGTCCATTTCGACCGCCAGGTCCAGTACATCGCCCGCGTAATTCACGCCGGTGCCATAGAGTATGTCAAATTCGCATGTCTTGAACGGGGGCGCGACCTTGTTCTTGACGACCTTGACGCGGGTCCGGTTGCCAGTGACTTCTTCACCGCGTTTCAACGCACCGATACGGCGAATATCCAGGCGAATGCTGGAATAGAACTTGAGCGCGTTGCCACCTGTTGTCGTTTCCGGACTGCCAAACATGACACCAATTTTCATCCGAATCTGGTTGATAAAGATAATCGTCGATCCCGAGCGGGAAACCGCTGCCGTCAGCTTGCGCAACGCCTGGCTCATCAAGCGGGCCTGCAGGCCGACATGATGGTCACCCATTTCGCCTTCAATCTCGGCCCGCGGTGTCAACGCGGCAACCGAATCAACGACGACCAGGTCAACAACGCCACTGCGCACCAGATGTTCGGTAATTTCCAGCGCTTCTTCGCCGGTATTCGGCTGGCTGACGACCAGGTCTTCAGTATTGACACCCAGTTTGCGGGCATAAGACACGTCCAGCGCGTGCTCGGCATCGACAAATGCGGCGACACCGTCCATCTTCTGGATCGATGCGACAGCCTGCAAGGCCAGGGTTGTCTTGCCACTGGACTCGGGTCCATAGATTTCGATCACCCTGCCGCGCGGTAATCCGCCCACGCCCAGGGCAATATCCAGGGACAGGCTGCCAGTCGAAATGACGGGGATCTCAGGCAGGGCTTCGGCATCTCCAAGACGCATAATCGCGCCCTTGCCGAACTGTTTTTCGATTGACTGCAGGGTCAGGTCTAGGGTTTTCTTCTTTTGGTCATCCACCGATTGTATGTCCTGTAATCCGGGGCAACTGGGCCCGTTTACCTGATTCCCAAACGGGAACTGGCATCCATTTTAGCAGGCTGCGCGATAAATCCCATGGTTTTGACAAGGGCCGACCCGAACGGCTTGCGCGGTCCGGCAAACGACGACTAACATGGCGCGGTTGGCTATAGTCGGGGATCTGAATAATGAAAAAAATAGCGATTACCGGGTGCTCGGGATACTACGGGCGGAAACTTGTTGCGGCGTTACGCGCAGCCCAGCCGGATGTCAGGATCCTGGGCCTGGATATTTCCAAACCGACCGACAATGCGCCGGACGACTTCGTTGAAATAGATGTGCGCAGCGGCGGCCTCCTGGATCCGGTCAAGGCGTTCAAGCCGGATACCCTGATTCACCTGGCGTTTATCGTCAACCCGATGCACGACGAAGCCCTGATGCATTCAATCAACGTCGACGGCACGCGCAATCTGCTGGAAGTGGCCGGGCAGGTCAAGCCGAAGCGACTGCTGGTCGCCAGCAGCGCCACTGCGTACGGTGCCTGGCCCGACAACCCGCTGCCGATCAAAGAGTCCTGGCCGACCCGGGCTCGACGGGAGTTTCTGTATGCGGCGGACAAGGCAGACCTGGACCACATGGTCGCGGATTTTTCCAGCCGCAACCCCGGGATCAAGGTCAGCTGGACCCGGCCCTGCATTATTTACGGCCCCGGCGTCGAGAACTACCTGAGCCGCATGATCGTCGGTCAACCGGCCACGATCCTGGCCGACGGCTACGACCTGCCAATCCAGTTTGTCCACGAGCAGGACGTCGTCGATGCGACAATCCTGATCCTGCAGAAAAATGCCACGGGACCGTTCAATGTGGCGCCGCCGGACTGGGTTCACATGTCGGATCTGGCCAGGATTATGGGCAAGAAAATCGTCAAACTTCCCTTTGCGGTCATGTATGGACTGGCGTGGACGATGTGGAAGCTGAGACTGAAAGATGCCGAAGCCCCGCCCGGCACGCTTTATTTCTTCAAATACCCCTGGGTTATCCGCCCCGAACGCCTGATCGACGAGCTGGGATATGAATTCAAGTACAGCACCCTCCAGACGTTCCACGCCATGCTGGACAGCCGGTAGCTGCGATCAAAGGACAACCCAACGCAGAGGCACAGAGTGGAAGAATAGAGAATTCACCACGGGGGACATGGGGAAAAGACAAAGGGATTGCCCGGCACCCGCACCTCAAACACGCCCAATAGAGGCCAGATAAATCCTCGTTTGGATCCTGCCGAGACGAAAGTTTGAAAATCGGACAAAGACAAGCCCGCCTGTTTGACCGACCGCAGGAAGGGAGTTCGGGATTGGACCGATTTTTGAGCCTGAAAGCGAGGAGATCTGTTCCGACGCGAGCAGAACGAACAGGAACAGGCGGGGCACCCTTGTTTGCCTGCATTATTGGGCGAGCAATAATGCAGGGCTGGCCGCGGCAGTGGGCCTGAAATCCCCCCGGAATCCACCGGCGACACATTTCGGATGATCCCCGGCAACCAACGACTGGCACAGCGCGCCTCGATCATGAACAATGACGGTTCCCTGATAATCCGCAATACCCGATTCCCAGAAAAGGCATCCCGATGTCCAATCCTTTCGCCCACGAACACGCCATCATCGAACCCGCCCTGCGCAGCTACCGCGACAAATTGCTGGGACTGCCGAAACAGGTCGAAGACAAGGGCGGTGATCTGGGTCCGCTAACTGAACTGGATTTGTTCGTTGACGGCGAACTTTACAAACTGGTGCACGACAAATTCCCGGAAGACGGCTGGATCAGCGAGGAAAGTCCCCGCGAGTCAGGCAACGGTCGCTACTGGATCATCGACCCCATCGATGGCACCCGCGAAATTGTCGCCGGTATTCCCGAATGGGTCGTCAGCGTCGGCCTGTGGGAAAACAACCGGCCCCTGTATGGCTGGTTGTATAACGGGCCCACGGACACAGTCTGGCATGGTGGTCCGGGCATCGGTTGCTGGGCCAATGACCAGGACTGCACGGTGGCCAATGTCGACAACCTGCAGGATATCGTCTGCGGTGTCAGTCGCACCGATATCAAGAAAGGGCGGGTGCCCGAGACCGACCCGGCCCCGGAACCGATTGGCAGTATCGCCTATAAGCTGGGGCTGGTTGCTGCTGGCACAATTCACGCCACCGTCAGCGTCACACCCAAGAACATCTGGGACATCGCCGGTGGCATCGCCCTGGTTCTCGGTGCCGGCGGCACCGTCATCCAGTTCAGTGACGGCAAGCCGATGGACCATATCGAGGATATCAAGGCCCTGCAGGAAGGCGGCCTGGTCGCCTGTCACCCCGACTGGGCCGAGGAACTGCGAAAACTATACGGCGCCTGAACCGGGATTTGTGTACGACAAACCGTCGGGAATCGGAGACAACAAGGAACACACGCCAGCTCCGACAGGCACCGCAACAACAGCGGAATATTATTTTTCGAACAGGCTCGTGCCCAGGCCAAAATGCAATCCAGGCCTCCGAACGCCGCTGTACCTGTCGTACCCTGCAGGTACCCAGGCAGCCAAATCAAAAAAAACTGGTTCCAGTCGATATCTCGCACCAAATTGCAAAACGATCCCAAAATCACGTTCCAGCGTCGATTCATCGTTGTTTGCGTATTCAAACCCGTTGTTGATAAACCCGTTTTGTAACGAAAAACCGAAATAGCCGAGCAGGCCGTCAACGATTCTGAACGACGGCAGTACGGTAAGGCGGTATTTGACACTGGTTGCCGTTTCCGATTGTATCTTTCGATACGCTCCCCAACCGCAGCTGCCACAATCCGTATCCCATAGCTGCCAGCGTTCCCAAGGGATTCGGATGACGATTGTTGACACACCAACACCGACAGTAACGGCCGTATTTTCGCTTGCCCACACGTATGCGAGTGATGGTCCCGCGCCACGAACATTCTTGTTTGGTGCCGGGGGAACCCCAAAGACATTCTCGACACTAAGCTGATTAGGGCCATCCAGGTATTCCAATCCAACGACAATTCTTTCGGAGGCCGCAACCCGAATCTGGGCGCGAAAATCTGTCTCTACGATCCGCAGTCCGGGGGTTCCCTCGCTGGCAACAATAACCAATTCTTCAATTGGTAACGGATTGTGGGATACGCCGCCGGATATTTCGACTCTTCGTTCGTTCATCGGTAGCGGTGCTGTATCCGCCCCCGGCTACAAAACCAGAGCAGTGCGCCTGTAGGTTGTCGCCTCGGCGCATCCAACAAACAGCACCAGTGCCACCAATACTGTCCATTGCCTTTGATTTTTGGCGACCATGCCCTCCCTTGACCTCGGATTCTATATCTTTGTCGCGACATGACGAAAAGTCAAGAAATTCCGAGTTGCACAGACTTGCCACTGAACTTTAAACTTCTGCGATCTTTAGGGATTAACCCCACGGCTGCGCACGCCCTGACATACATCAATTTTACGCACCTGCCCCTTGAGCTACGGGGAACTGTTTGAGCGGCAGCGAGTTTTTCCCGTACCGGCCCCGCGAGGCGCACTTTTGCGGAGCTTTTGTGCGAGCAAAAGCGACCCGCCGGAGGCGTCTTTGTCCTGTCCCAACAGCGCCACGTCGATTCACCGTCACCCCAATCATGCACCCGAACGGATTGAAATCTCCACCCCCGCAGCAAACCCCGCAAAGGTTTGCTAAAACAAGCCCATGCCCGTACTTCTCCTGATCACGATCGGCGCTGCGGTCGCCTTTGTCTGGCCCGAGACCGTCCTGTGGCTGAAACCGGCGCTCAAACCCGCATTTGCGGTCACGATGTTGTCGGTCGGCACCCTGGTGAAACCGGCCCAGGTTCGCGAGTTTGCGGCCAGGCCCGCCCGCACATTGTCCGGCCTGTCCGCGCAGTACACAATCATGCCCGTGCTGGCGTGGCTGGTATCCCGGGCATTTGCGGACCCGACACTGCAAACCGGCATCATCCTGGTGGGCTGCATGCCGGGGGCGATGGCCAGCAATGTGATGACTGTCCTGTTTCGCGGTGACCTGATCCTGAGCGTCGCCATGACGACTGTGGCTACGGTCCTGGCACCGGTCGTCCTGTCGTTCTGGCTGCCCATCCTGGCTGGAACCTCTATTGAGTTACCGGTGCAATCCCTGACCTGGAGCGCGGCGTGGATGGTCGCCATCCCGGTCGCCATCGGAATCACAATCCGGGCCCGCTGGACACACCCGCCTGACTGGTGGGACCGAACCGCAGGCTCGATCGCGTCGGCGGCGATCATCCTGATTGTCCTGGTCGTCGTTGCCGCCAACCAGGAACGCCTGGGCCTGATCGGTCCGGCGCTGGCGTTGGCAATGCTGGGTCTGAACCTGGGTGGCTACGCCGCCGCCTGGCTGGCTGGCAAATGGCTGGGCTGGCCACCGGCGCAGCGGCGGACCCTGGTGCTGGAAGTCGGATTGCAAAACGCAGGACTGGGGAGTGTCCTGGCGCTCAGCCACCTGGGCGACGCGGCGGCGATTCCCAGCGCGTTTTATACCTTTCTTTGTGTCTTGACATCGGCAATGGCACTGCCTGTTGTCAACCGATTCAATCAATCGTCAACGGTGGCCGTCGGGTCATAAAGGACGGCCTGGTCGCGGCCGCTGTCCTTGGCGCGATACAGGGCCCTGTCTGCCAGTTCCAGCAGGCGGGCAATGGTCATGTCATGCTGCCGCCCCGGTTCAGCCCAGGCCACACCAGCGCTGATTGTGACAATATCGGCCGCCCGCGAATCATTGTGGGGAATACCCAGGCTGCGAACCGACTCGCAAAAACGCCGGGCTGCCGGTAATCCGGCAGCACCTGTTTCCGGCAAAACCGCGACGAATTCTTCACCACCGTAGCGGGCCAGGAAGTCGCCGGACCGCCGCAGTGCAGACAGCAGCCGCGCAGCAACACGGCGCAGGCAATCGTCTCCGGCACTGTGTCCATAGGAATCGTTGTACTGTTTGAAAAAATCGATATCGATCATCGCAACGGCAACGGCAGTGCCGTCCATGGCCGCCTGGGCCCAGACCTGGGCCAGTCGTTCGTCCAGCCCGCGCCGATTTGGCACCCGGGTCAAGGGATCGATTCGGGCCTGTGCATCCAGCTGCGCGTTGATTCGTCGCAGTTCAGCGGTTTGCTCGGCAACGATCTCTTTGATCGCGCGGTTCCGGCGGGCCAGGAACTGCAGGTAACCGGCGATCAGGACAAATAATAAGCTGCCTGCACCAGTCACAACCCAGCTGAGCGGTGTCCGTCGCGCTGCCACATACGCCTGGGTTGGCGTAACTTCGACCCGCCACAGGAATCCGCCAATCTCGCGCAGGGCCCGTGTGTACCGCATCTGGTCCGCCGGAATCGCCTGCAGCGCCGACGGTCGGCGATAGATGTCCCGTGCCAGCTTGCCGCCATCGGACTCCAGCAGGCGGACGTCGAATCCGTTCCATTCCGGCCCCGAAAACACCTCGTCCAGGATCGTTGTGATATCAAATATTCCCATTGCGATTGAATCCGCCTCGCCGGCCGCAGCCAGTTGGCGAATTCCCAGCAACGCGACGACGTGCCCTGCGGCAAACGGCGGGGCCGGGGCCGGGATGGCAACGACCCCATAGCCATCCCGCGCGGCGCGGATCGCGTCACCAAGCTGCGGTTCGGCATAGATATCGGCCGGCTCCCGACCGGCTGCCGTATAGGACAATTCCGGGGTACCAACAGTCGCATCCAGATACGTCCACGTCAGGTGCTGCAACGCTCGGCGGCGACTGATGGCATCTTCGGCGATTCGACGAAACGCGACGGGATCAATAGTTCCACCTGCAAGAACCAGCGCCCGGATCTCGAACAACAGGTCGAATGATGACCGCGTTGCCTGTTCGACCAGGGCCAGCTGCTCGTTGACTTCGGACTGGAACCCATCGAAGATCCGTTCGGCCTCGGCGATGCGCAGCAGGCGGCCCGCCCAGACCGACATGCCAACTCCCACGACTGCCACCAGTACGGCCAGGGACGTAATCTGGCGTACCGCCAACCGAAACAGACGGCGCTCACCATAGCCCGGGTTGGATCCGGGCTGCGACGCAGTCAGCGGTTTTGCTTCAGGGGGCGTAGGACGGCTCGTCGACTGCGACGCGGTCCCCGGCAGTGAATGGCGGCGAGAACGTTGCGAATACCGTCGAATACCCGCTTGCGGTATTGACAAACGCGTGCGGCGCACCCATCGGGATCACGATGACATCGCCCACGGCAACAGGCACGTCGCCGTGAAGGGTTTTGAAGTATCCTTCGCCTTCCAGGAGGATGCCGACCAGGTCACTTTTGTCGTGTTTGTGGAACGGCTCACGGTCCTTGACGACAACCACGTGTTCGCTGGTGGCCGTGTGTTCTTCCAGCGTGGTGGCGGCCAGAGGCGCGTCCGTGACGACGATGGCATCCTTGAGGACGGCGGCCTCGACCTGGAGGCTGAGTTCATTACCACCGATGATTTTCATCACGCCGTAATTCGCTGTGGCACAGCCTCCGGACAGCAATACCGCCACAAAAGCCAGGGGTCGAAACGCATTCACTGGGTTACCTTCCTTGTCTGCAGGTCAGCATCCAAAGTAGCCGCACGCCACCAGCCAAGTCAACTGCCGGGCACAAAAAAAGCCCGCCGGCGAACCGGCGGGCTTCCAAAAATGGCTGCGGGATCCGCAGAAAGGTCGGATCAGAATCCGCCCATGCCGCCCATGTCCGGCATCCCACCACCTGCCGGTCCGCCGGCGCTGTCCTCGGGCTTTTCAGCAACGAGGGCATCAGTGGTCAGCAACAGTCCGGATACACTGGCTGCATTCTGCAGCGCCGTACGCGTAACCTTGGTCGGGTCAATAACACCCGCCTTGAGCATGTCTTCAAAGGTATCGCTGGCGGCATTGTAGCCAAAGCCGTCTTTGCCTTCGCGAACCTTCTGCAACACGATCGAGCCTTCGACACCTGCATTGGTCGAGATCATCCGCAGCGGCGCTTCCATTGCCCGGGCAACAATACTGACGCCTGCTGCCTGGCTGACGTTTTCCTTCTGCAGTTTTTCGGCCAGTTTCTCGACGGCATCAATGGACCGGATCAGGGCAACGCCGCCACCAGGTACGATGCCCTCTTCGACGGCTGCACGGGTCGCATGCAGCGCATCTTCGACGCGGGCCTTCTTTTCCTTCATTTCCACTTCGGTCGCCGCACCAACATAGATCACAGCAACACCGCCAACCAGTTTGGCCAGGCGTTCCTGCAGTTTCTCGCGATCGTAGTCGCTGCTGGTTTCCTCGATCTGCTTGCGGATCTGGCTGATTCGACCGTCGATTTCCTTGTCGTCACCAGCGCCATCGATCACAGTCGTATTTTCTTTTTCGATTACGATCTTCTTGGCACGTCCAAGCTGGTCAATGCTGGCATTTTCCAGCTTGTGGCCCAGCTCTTCGCTGATGACTTCGCCACCGGTCAGGATCGCGATGTCGCGCAGCATTTCCTTGCGGCGCTCGCCAAAACCAGGGGCCTTGACGGCGGCCACGTTGAGCGTGCCGCGCAGCTTGTTGACAACCAGGGTTGCCAGCGCTTCACCGTCGACATCTTCGGCGATGATCACCATCGGCTTACCGGCACGGGCAACCTGCTCCAGTACGGGCAGCAGGTCTTTCATGTTGCTGATCTTCTTGTCGTGCAACAGGATGTACGGGTCTTCCAGTTCGGCGATCATCTTGTCCGGATTGGTTACAAAGTAAGGGCTCAGGTAGCCGCGGTCGAACTGCATACCTTCGACAACTTCCAGGAACGTTTCCAGTCCCTTGGCTTCCTCGACGGTAATAACGCCCTCTTTGCCGACTTTTTCCATCGATTCCGCGATGTAGTTGCCGATTTCGGTGTCGTTGTTGGCGGAAATAGAGCCAACCTGGGCGATTTCAGTCTGGTCTTTGGTGTCCTTGCTGAGTTTTTTCAGCTCGGCAACCGCTGCTTCGACGGCCTTGTCGATCCCGCGCTTCAGCTCCATCTGGCTGTGGCCGGCCGCAACCAGTTTCAGACCTTCGGTAAAGATCGACTGGGCCAGGACCGTCGCCGTCGTCGTACCGTCGCCGGCGACATCAGAGGTCTTGGACGCAACTTCCTTGACCATCTGGGCGCCCATGTTTTCGAAGTGGTCTTCCAGTTCGATTTCCTTGGCAACCGTCACACCGTCTTTGGTCACGCTGGGGGCGCCAAAGCTTTTTTCGATCAGGACATTACGACCCTTGGGGCCCAGTGTCACCTTGACCGCGTTGGCCAGGGCATCAACGCCGGACTTCAGCTTGGCATAGCCGTCCTGGCTGAACAGAATTTCTTTGGATGGCATTTTATTACTCCTTGGCTTTCCGGGTTAATTACTCGACCACCGCAAGGATGTCGTCCTCGCGCATGATCAGGTGCTCTTCGCCTTCGATGTTGATTTCTGTTCCCGCGTATTTCGAAAACAGGATCTTGTCACCGACCTTGACGGACATATCGATCTTGGTCCCGTCGACGACCTTGCCCTCGCCGGCGGCGATGACCTGGCCCTCCTGGGGCTTTTCCTTGGCAGAGTCGGGAATAATGATGCCGCCTGCCGTGGTTTCTTCGCTGTCCAACCGCTTGACAATCACGCGGTCGTGCAAAGGACGAAGTTTCATAATGTTCCTCCTTGTGGTTCACACGTTTGACCCGATCCCGGACCATCCGGCGATCGGAAAAGGGTTAATCATGCGTAAAAAAATGGTTTCTCACTATTTGTTAGCACTCGACGACTGCGAGTGCTAACACGTAATATACCGTTTCCGATGCTGCCGTGTCAAGCTGACAAGGGGCACCCTTACAAGCCCTGAACTATAATGGCAGCAGGTTGAGCGCATCAAATAAATCCTTGCGGGGACCATTGAAGCGGCTGGATCTGGGCGTTGCCGGACTGGCCATACTGTTCGCCGTCCAGGCTGGATTGCAGTTGGTTCCCCATCCTGCGACCGAGGGTCTGGTTCCGGCCGCCTGGCGATCCCCGGAACCCGCATTGCGGGCTGCGTACCAGTCGCTGCGCCACCAGCCTGATGCAGATCCGGCACTGGCACTGGCAGCGACCGGCGTCGCACTGGCCCCGTGGTATGGTCCGGCCTGGCTGATCTATGCATTGGCCAGCGAACGGGTAGACCAGCAGGCGGCGCTGCCGTTTTTTGCATTGGCGCTTCATTTTGACCCCCGCGGGCGTGGCACAATCGAAGCATCGCTGCCGCGATTGGTTGAATCCGGGTGGCTGGCCCCGATTGCAGCCCTTCCGTATTTCCTGAACAGCCAGTTGGGCGCGGCGGCGGCTGTCCTGCCGGCCCAGCCACCGCCTGACTGGCCGGCAGCCTATATTGACAAGCTGACCGGAGCAGCCGTGCACATGTTATTCGGCGCTGGCAAGCCGTTGTGGCTGGCCGGCGTTGAACAAACCGCTTTTGCGACACAGCTGGATGCGAACAGCCGGTCCTATGTAATGGCATCGTTCTGCATCCAGTCGCCGACATTGTGCCTGGCACGATACGAAGCCTGCCTGGCAAATGACGCTGGCCTGTGTCCCGACGGAATCCGTCCGACCCGCCCACTGATCTGGGCGGTCAGCGATGCCGTCCGCGCAACCGGGGATCGCGAACGTACGGTACAGATTGCCCGGCAGGTGCTGGAACTGGACCCGACACGCACCGATGTCATTCGACTGGCTGAACGGCTTGAAGAGGCCGGCCAACAGGCCAGGGCACGGCAGTTGCTGAGGGTTCACCCGGCGATGGCGCGCTAGACCGACGTGGCCCGCCCCCAGGTTGCAGTCGTTACCCCGTCCCTGTCCGATCGCGGCGGCACAGAGTCTGTTTTTGTCCAGGAGATGGATGCCCTTGTCCACGAGGCTGACATCACATTTATTGTCGATGCCAGCCAGGATGACCCGGGGGCACTGCCTGGTCAACGGATTCCCGTACGGGTCCCACCGGCACCTTCCTGGTTGTATACGCTGGCGTGGTTTCGCAATGCCTCCAGGGCACTGGACCGGCTTGGCGACACTTGCCGGATCCGCTATTCCGCCGGTGTTAATGCCAGGGGATTGACACACATGACAATCCATGCGATTTTCGCGGAAATGAAGGAACTCCAGGCGGCCGTTCCATCCAGATGGTCGCCGAAGGAACTCAATCGCCGGCTCAGGTTTTCAGCGATCGCCGCCTGGGAGGCCCGGGTGACCCGCGAAACAGCAAATATTGCGACGGTCAGCCAACGAGCGGCGGATTTGCTGGCTGAACACTATCGGCTCAACGGCGTCCAGGTCATCCGGCCAGCTCCGGACCCGGGCAGGTTCAATCCGGCGGCGGCCAGCGGATCTGCGCGTGCCCGCCTGGGAATACCCGATCACCATAAGCTGGTCGCCTGTGTCGGTAATGCCTGGCATTCAAAGGGCCTGGATGTCCTGTTGCAGGCCTGGTCCCGGTTGACTGAACCCGAATTGGCCCTGGTCGTTGTGTCCGGCGAACCTGCCAGCCGGGTCAAAGCCATCGCTTCAGTGCCGGCAGATTCCCGGGTTCACTGGCTGGACGAATACGATCCCATAGCCGGGCTTCTGGCCGACGCGGACCTGGTCGTCCTGCCCAGTCGCGGTGAAACGTACGGACTGCCGATCGCCGAAGCGATCCTGTGCGGCACGACGGTCCTGTGCAGCCGCCACGCCGGCGTCAGTGAACTGCTGCCGGTCCACTCGGTCGTGGACCAACTGGATCCCGCCAGGTGGGCGGACCGGATTAGGGCTGCGCTGGCAACCGACCGGCCCGCCACGATCGACCTGTTGTCGCCAGCAACCCGTCAACAGCAGTTTCTGGATTGGCTGCTGGGTGGCCCAACGTGACCCAGGTGGAACTGATTCTCCAGCCCGCCCCCGAACGCAATCGGTCGATGTTGATTTATGCGTCGCGGCTGGCTGCAAATGCACCAGCGGGGCACCGCTGGACCCTGCGGCAGTTGCCCAGGTTGCCCCTGGATTCCAAGGGCCGAGTGTCCGAGCTGCTGCTGGCCCCGCCAACCCTGGCCAGCATCAACGGACCGGCCCACGTTATTGATCCCGGGCACGCCCACTATCTGACCTGGCTCCGGGGGCCGAAGGTGTTGACGATTCACGACCTGGTGCCCTGGAAGGTCGGGCAGGGACGCTACCCGGCCGATGCCCGGCCATACCTCAGCCGTCGCGCCAGGTTTATCGCACGCCGCAACTACGCTGCCGTCAAACGTGCCGACCGGATTGTCGCCGACAGCCGTGCCACTGCGGCCGATGTCGAGGACGCGTTCGGCCGCAAGGCCGACGTTGTTTATCTGGGTGTCGACCGGATCTTCCATGACCCGCCCTCATCGGCTACGACCGAGGAACTGGATCGCCGGTTGCAGGCGGTCGCAGGGCGGCCCGTTATGTTGCAGGTTACATCGGGTTTCTTCTACAAAAACGACGCCGGCGTTGCGGCGGCGTTCCGGCAACTCAGTGAAAGCCACCCGGATCTGGCATGGGTTCGTGTTGGCGCGCCTCCGGATGCCGCGACCACGGCCTGGCTGCTGTCATCCGGATGTTCCAATCGATTTATTCACCTGGACAAGGTCAGCATCGAGCTGCTGGTCGCTGCCTATCGACGGGCATCGGTCCTGGTTTTTCCCAGTTGGGACGAGGGCTTTGGCTGGCCGCCGCTGGAAGCCATGGCCGCCGGCTGCCCGGTCGTTGCCTCCGACCGCGGGTCCCTGGCAGAAACGGCCGCACCGGCCAGCCTGACCGTTGATCCGGCTGATGCTGGCAGCATTGCTGCCGGCATCGCCCGTGTCCTCGATGAACCCGCACTGCGTCAAGACCTGACTGACCGCGGCCATCGTCACGTCGCCGCGTTTACGTGGCAGGAGACTGCTGACCGGATGCGCGGAATATACCAGTCGCTGTGAATGTACTTTTCGCAATTCCGGCGTTTTTGCCGGCCGCATCCTACGGTGGACCGATTCGCAAGCTGGCCACCCTGCTGCCGGGTTTGCAGGCAGCGGGTATCAGGTCAATGGTGGTTGCCAGTACGCTGGACGACCAATGCAATCCCGTGCTGCCAACCGGACACGATTGCGTCGACAGTATCAATGTTTTTCGGCAGGCAACCATCTGGCACCGACGCTGGAGTCCCTGGATTCACTGGCAGGATCCGGGATTTGACCCGGACGTCATTCACATTATCGGCACCTGGAACGGGGTCAGCTACAGCGCGATGATGGCCGCGACTCGAATGTCTGTCCCCTGGGTTTGGGAGCCGGCTGGCATGCTGACCCGCCACGGACGGCATCCCGTCGCCCGCCTGGCAGGTCGGGTGCCCCATGCGGTTGCCGCCGCCTGGTCGGCTGGCCTGATCTGGACCAGCCCGGTCGAACAGTCCGAAGCCGCGATTCGGCCGCACTGCAGCTGGATCCGGCCCAATATCGCACCGGTACCGCCGGAACCTGGAACGCCGCTGGACCCGGATGTCGAGCGCAAATTACAACCAGGCGATCGATCCCCCGTCTGGGGTTACCTGGGTCGCATCGCTCATCGCAAAGGTATTCCGCAAATGCTGGACGCATGGACCAGCGCCGACGGTCCGGGCCGACTGGTATTTGCCGGACCGGTCGAGGACCAGCACCTGGCGGACGCGATTGACCGAACCGATGGCGTGATCCGAATCCCGCCCCTGGATGCCCAACAGCGATGGGCCTATCTCCGGCGCCTGGATGCGCTGGTACTGATGCCCGAATGGGGTGAAAACTTCGGCAATGTCGTCGCCGAAGCTGTGGCGGTCGGAACGCCGTGTGTCTGCTCGGCCGCAGTTGGTGCAACCCACTGGCTGGACGGTAATGGCGCTGTTGTTGAAACCGTGGACGGGTTACGCCGTCGATTCCATTTGGGTCTGGCTCCCGAGGAGGATTGTCGAATCCCGTCCGACCTGACGACAGCCAGTGTTGTCGCCACCCAGGTCGACATTTACCAACAGGCGACGGTCTGACGCGATGTGTGGAATTGCGGGAATCGTTAATCTTGATGCCGGGCCACTGACCGACCAGCAACAGCGGGCTTTGGGTTTGATTAACAACGCCATGCACAGGCGGGGTCCGGACTCGGCAGGATCATGGAGCAGTGCCCGCGGTTGCGGGTTGGCGCATCGCCGGCTGAGCATCATCGATTTGTCGGCCGCAGGCAACCAGCCAATGACCAACGAAGACGAAACGCTGCAACTGGTCATGAACGGTGAAATCTATAATTACCGGACCCTGCGCACCGAACTCGAAAAACAGGGCCACCTGTTTCAATCCGACAGCGACGCCGAAGTCATCCTCCATTTGTACGAATCATCCGGACTGGACATGCTGCCGCGGTTGGAAGGGATGTTCGCGTTCGCGTTGTGGGATGAGGCGGCTGCACAGCTGGTATTGGCCCGGGATCCGCACGGTATCAAGCCACTGTATTACTCGCTGCACGGTGGACAACTGCGATTCGCGTCCCAGGTCAAAGCGCTGCTGGCCGCTGCTGATCAACCACGGTCGCCGGACCCTGCAGCCCGTGCCGGTTTGCTGATCTGGGGCCATGTCCCTGAGCCGCTGACAGCGGTCAGTGGCATCCAGGCGCTGCCGGCCGGGCACTGCCTGACGCTGCAAGTCCCGGGCACACCGACGGTTCGTAAATGGGCATCGGTCGCCGGCGCGTTTGCTGGCGCCGGCCAGGAGACCCGGGACTGGGATCCGGCGGTGCTGCGAGGCGCGCTCCTGGACAGCATCGAGCGACATCTGGTCGCCGATGTCGAGGTCGGTCTGTTCCTGTCGGCCGGGATTGATTCGACCTCGATCCTGGCACTGTGCAGCGAATTGGGTACCAGGCCCAGATGCCTGACCCTGGGATTCTCTGAATACACGGGGCGCGCGGACGACGAGGTACCCGTCGCCGCCGCCTTCGCCGAGACGAACGGATGCCGGCATCTGGTGCGTACCGTCGAACAATCAGAGTTTGAGCAGGATCTGCCGAACATCATCAGCGCCATGGATCAACCGACGATCGATGGTGTCAACAGTTGGTTTGTCAGCAAGGCAGCAGCCGAGGTCGGCCTCAAGGTGGCCCTGAGCGGCCTGGGTGGCGATGAATTGTTTGGTGGTTATCCGTCATTCACAGATATCCCCAACTGGCGACGGCGACTACGGTTGTTGTCGAGGACACCCGGAGCGGCCCGCGCTTTTGCCGCGACGGCAAAGATCCTGACCGCCGGCCCGATGCAACTGGCACCCAAACTGCCCGGTTTACTGCGCCACGCCGGAACAGACTCGGGACTGTATCTGCTGCGCCGAGGCCTGCATCTTCCAGAGGAGCTGACCGGATTGATACCGGATGCCGATGCCGTACTTCGGCAACTGGCGGCGGCCACTGGCCCGGCAGACATCCTTGACCACGACTTTAAAGGCAGTGACTACGCGACGATCGCGGCGCTGGAATCCTGTTTGTACATGCGCAACCAGTTGCTTCGAGACCTGGACTGGGCCGGGATGGCACACTCGCTTGAGGTTCGGGTACCGCTGGTCGACTGGAAACTGTTGAACAGTGTTGCCCCGTACCTGGCAGGCCGCAGTTGGACCGGAAAACAGGATCTGGCAATCGCGGCAGGCTTGCCCGAACAGATTGCGGCACGGCCAAAGACCGGATTTTCGGTCCCGGTTCCCCGCTGGGTCGGTGCCGAGGTTCGCAAGCGGTACGGGACCAGTACTGAAACCGGTGGCTACAGGGGTTGGGCAAGGATCGTCTGGGACCGCTGGTTCGAAACGATATAATGGCCGCAGTCAATGGCAGGACATCAAACGGCATGGATACAGACCGGATGAACACCACAGCAGATCAGGTCATTCTGGGTTTGAATGCGTTCCACGGCGACGCTGCGGCGGCGCTGGTTGTCGACGGCCGCGTAGCCGCCGCCGTTGCCGAAGAACGGCTGAATCGAGTCAAGCACAGTGCCGGGTTTCCGGCCAGCGCGATCCGTGAAGTCCTGGCGATCGCGGGACTGGCACCCGATGATATCGACGCGATCGCAGTCGGCAGGAATCCACGGGCCCACCTGGCACGTAAGGCAATTCATGTTGCGCGGCGGCGTCCGTCGGTACGCAGGGCCATTGTTCCCCGTCTGCGCAGCCGCAAGGCGCTGCGGGGAATTCCGGAACTGGTCGCCACCGCGCTGGACATCGAAACGAACCGTGTCGCGTCCATTCCCGTCATCGAGGTCGAACATCACCTTGCCCACGCAGCCAGCGCATTCCTGGGATCACCGTTTGAGCGGGCCGCCATCGTTACCACGGACGGATTTGGCGATTTCGTCAGCACCGCCTGGGGAACCGGGTCGGGTCATTCTGTTGCCCTTCACGATCGCGTGTTCTTTCCCCATAGCCTGGGGGTCCTTTACCAGGCGGCGACCCAGTTTATCGGGTTTCCCTATTACGGTGACGAGGGCAAGCTTATGGGCCTGTCACCACTGGGCGAACCGCGGTTCATGGCGGAATTTGAAAAGATGGTCCGCCTCAAGCCCGGGGGACAGTTCCAACTGGTGACGCGGTATTTCAGCCACGTCAAAGACGGTGTCAATACTGCCTGGACAGATGAAAAGCCAGAGATCGGTTCCCTGTATACGGATGCCTGGACCGACTTGTTCGGCCCGCCGCGGCAGCCGAACCAGCCACGGACGCAGAGGGATGCCGACATCGCGATGTCGGTACAAACGATGCTGGAACGGGTCCTCTTCCACATCCTTGACCACGTCCATCGCCGGACGGGACTGGATGACCTGTGCCTGGCGGGCGGGGTCGCCTTGAACTGCGTGTTTAATGGCAAAATCCAGGCGCAGTCCCCGTTTGCCCGGTCATGGGTCTTCCCGGCGGCCGGTGATGACGGACTTGCCATCGGCGCCGCCTGGCACGCCTGGTCCCAGGCAGCTGGCCAGCGTCCCGAGCCTGTCGCGGTTCCGTTGTGGGGTGCGCATTTTGACCAGGGAACAATTGATCAAGTACTTGCGACAGCATCGGTTCCCGATGACATCGACGTCCAGACGTTTGAATCTGACGAACTGTTCGGACATGTCGCTGACCTGCTTGATTCCGGGGCAATCGTCGGCTGGTTCAATGGCCGGGTCGAGTTTGGTCCCCGTGCCCTTGGCAGCCGCAGCATCCTGACCAGCCCTGCCGGGGACGACACCAAAGACCGATTAAACGCCAGGATCAAGCATCGGGAGGCATTTCGTCCGTTTGCACCGGCAATCCTGCTGTCAGAAATGAGCGAGTGGTTCGAAACAACGCTGGAGAGCCCGGCAATGCTGCATGCGCTGCAGGTTCGGGCCGAAAAGCGCGAGCGAATACCCGCTGTCACCCATGTCGACGGCAGCGGCCGCGTCCAGACAGTTGACCCCGCGACCCACCCGGACTTTGCCAGGCTGATCCAGGCGTTTTTCGAACGTTCCGGAATCCCGATCCTGCTGAATACCAGCTTCAACGAAAATGAGCCGATCGTCTATACACCTCAGCAGGCTCTGGATTGTTTCCTGCGGACCGACATGGATGTCCTGGTACTTGGTCGAACCGTGCTGCGGCGACAGCGAAGATAACGGAGCTGATTCCTGAAGCTCCGTGTATTCAATCAGCACTATCCACCGGACGCGCTGGCCACCGGTGTCGTCCTGGAGGCCCTTTGCCGCCAGCTGACGACGCTCGGCTGGGAGATCGAAGTGGTCACGGGAAAACCGTTCCTGCTGCCGGTGGGAACCGAATGGGCTCCTTCAAAACCAGAGACACGGCACGGCGTACAGGTCCGCCGGATTCCGGCATGGAATCGACGAAACGGGACATTGAACCGGCTCCTGCACTACGGGACGTACACGGTTGGCGCCGCGGGTACCTGGTGGGGTGGCAGCCGACCCGATGTCTGCATGGTACTCAGTACGCCGCCGGTGCTGAATGGCCTGGTCGGTGCACTGGGACTACGACTGCAGGGCGTGCCATTTGTCTACAACGTCCAGGACCTGTTTCCGGATATTCTCGACACCAGCCGATACCAGGGAACCCTGTTGCAGAAGACAGCTGTACGACTGGCTGACACGGTTGAACAGCGGGCCGCCCGAATTGTTCCGATCGGTCGCCAGATATGCCAGTCACTCCGCGACCGGGGTGTACCCGAAGAGGTGTTGACGGTCATTCCCAACCCGGTTGATATCGACCAGGTAACCCCCGTTCCGGACAGCGACAACAACTGGCTGCGTGCCAACCGGCTGTCCGGGTCCTTTCGGGTGCTGTACGCCGGCAACCTGGGACACGCACAGTCAATCGATACAATCCTTGATGCCGCTCAAATCCTGTCCAGCGACACCCGGTTCCAGTTTATTCTGGTCGGCGAAGGCGCTCGCCAGGCCGAGATCCAATCAGCGGTCAAACAACACAGCAACGTGACCCTGCTGCCATTTGCGCCCAACGACCAGACAGCCCAGGTTCTGTCCGCAGGACACGTCGGACTGGTACCGTTACGTGCCGACATGTCCCGATACCTGGTACCCAGCAAGACATTTTCGTATCTGGCAGCCGCCACGCCTGTCGTCGCAGCCATCGAACCCGACAGTGAAACCGCCCAACTTCTGGATGAAGCCGGATGTGGGTGGTCGGTACCGCCGGAAGACCCTGCCAGCCTGGCCGCGTGTCTTCAGCGACTGGCAGCGGCACCCGGTGTTGTTTCGGCAGCAGGGGCCCGCGGTCGGAGGATGATTGCCGAACAATATGCAGCAACCGTCGTCGCCAGCAAGTGGGACCAGGTCCTGCGCCAGGCGGCTGCCACGGCAGCAGGGGCGAGCCAGGCGTGAGCTTCAAAAAGTTCTTTATTTTCAATGGCTTCCGGTGTATAATCGGCGATATGTGTAACGATTCCGGCAGCATAGTGCCAGTCGGTCCTGTCCAACGGACAAAGGACACCCTGCGATGATCCTCTCCAGCCCCTGGGTCGTCCTCGTTGCCGGAGTGGTCGCCGTCCTGGTCGGGTTTTTCGCGACGCCGATGGCGATTCGACTGGCGGTGCGGATCGGTGCCGTTGATTCACCTGACGCACGCAAACTTGAACAGGAACCGATTCCGCGACTGGGTGGCCTGGCGGTCCTGGCGGCATTTGGTGCAGGACTGGGCGTGTCACTATTACTGGTTGACACACCGTCAGGTATTCGTGATCCACTGCCGTTCTTCCTGATTGGCAGCGCATTTGTGTTTGCCGTCGGTGCCCTGGACGACAGGCAGCGGCTCAGCGCGTTGCCAAAGTTTGCGATCCACGTATTGGCCGCGCTCGTTGCCTGGTGGGGCGGAATTCGCTTCAGCCTGCTGACCGTTCCCTGGTCCGGCGAACCCCTGGACCTGGGTTTGTTCAGCCTGCCCGCGACAGTTATCTGGATCGTCCTCGTAACCAATGCATGGAACCTGATCGACGGCCTCGACGGCCTGGCGGCAATGCTGGGAGCAATCGCGTCATTTATCTTTGCGGTACTGCTGACCGTCCGACACCAGGATGCGGCTTTGTTGCTGGTGGTCCCGTTGATCGGTGGATTGCTGGGGTTCCTGCCTTACAACCTGGCGCCGGCGCGAATTTACCTGGGTGATTCCGGTAGTTATATGATCGGTTACCAACTGGCTCTGATCAGTATGTTTACGGGACAGAAAGGGATCACTGGCTTCGCTGTCTTCGGGCCCCTGGCCATAATCGCCCTGCCGGTCGCGGACACGGTTTTCGCGGTCATCCGCCGTTTCTTCCGGACCGATGACGTGACCCTGACCGAGCGAATCAAGGGCGTTTTCCAACCCGATCGGGGCCACATCCATCATCGTGCCCTGACACACGGCTGGAGCCCGACTAAAGCAGTTATGGTGCTGACGGCCGGCAGCGGCCTGATCGGAATCCTGGGCTTGGTGACGACGTTTGCCAACTCGTTTCGGCAGGGCGGCATCCTGCTGATGGTTGCTGCCGTTGTTGTCATAATATTGTATTCAATGACCAATCCGTCGATAACGCCGGATGGCCCTGTTGAGTCCGATACGGACGGAGAAAACTAATGCCTCGATTCCTGCTGTTGCTGGCCATTGTGATGACCATTGGCGTTGCTGGATGTTCCAACCCCTGTCAGGATTCCTGCGTCCGCGTCACCCGGTGCGCCAAAGACATGGACATGACACTGACCCAGTGTTCGGCCGTGTGCAGCGCCATGTCGTCAATCCTGGAAAAACGCAAAATGACCGACCGCCGGGACGCCTTCCTTCAATGCACCCGGAACCTGGATTACAGCAACCCCCGGATGTGTGGGCCGGAGTACGTTCGTTGCCACCGTTTGATCCCGAGCAGTATCTGGCGGGCCGCAATCTATAACGCCCAGCGCGGGGTTAACTGAACCACATCGCGCCGGTTTTCGCCCGGCGGCTGTATTCTGGACATCACCGTGGCGGCTGGATACCATAGATGGTATGAAAACTGTCTGGCTGACCATCGTCGCGATCGCCGCAGCGGCCTGTGGACAGGCTGAAGCGCCCAACGCAAGCCGGGGCGGATACGTTGCCCTGGACCCACACGAGGCCTGGTTACGCCTGCAGCAGCACCAGCCAGAAGCGGCCAGCCACGCCCTGTGTACGGAAATCAATGTGCCCTGTGCACCGGAAAGCGCCTACCTTCGGGACCGGATTGATACGTACTGGTATGTTCTTCACGATGTTGCCGGCTGGTGCGAAGACCCGGCCAGTTGCCCCACGGATGGATTCCGGTACCTGGAAATAGACAACCTTGGGCGCGTAACCGATCACGGGCACGCAACAATCCTGTATGATTTGTCAGGACGGCCGATCGTGTTGGAAGGTGCCGTCATCTGGGATATACCCGATCTGGCGGCACCGGACCCGTCGTCACGCCTGGAGTAGGGCCATGACCCAATCGCAGAAATCAAAACCCTGGGGCGGCCGGTTCCAGGGCAGCAGCAGTGCAGCCGCCGAGCGACTGAACGCATCCATTCCATTTGACTGGCGGCTGGCCCCGTTTGACCTTGTTCAGAACCGCGTCTATGCGTCCGAGTTAAATCGAATCGGCATCCTCACAGACGCCGAAGTGGCGGCGATCGACAAAGCCATCGACACCGTTACGGATGAAGTTCGAAACGGCCAGTTCGAATGGTCGTTGGCGCTGGAAGATGTTCACATGAACCTTGAACACAGGCTGACCGAACTGGCTGGCGACGCAGCCCGGCGGATCCACACCGGACGAAGTCGCAACGACCAGGTCGCGACCGTGTTTCGGATGTGGCTCCGGTCGGGCATTGACCAGTTGTCGATCAGAATTGCGCACCTCGTCGAATCCCTTCTGGCAAGAGCAACTGACCTGTCGGACCTGGTCGTACCGGGATATACCCACCTGCAACGGGCGCAACTGGTCACCTTCGGTCACCATCTGCACGCCTACGCGGAAATGCTTGTACGGGACCTGGAACGATCCCGGGACCTGCGCAGCAGGCTGAATCGTTGCCCGTTGGGCAGCGGAGCGCTGGCTGGCAGCCCCTATCCGCTGGACCGCGAACGACTGGCCAGGGACCTTGGTTTCGAGCAGGTCACCAGGAACAGCATGGACGCAGTGGCCGACCGCGATTTTGCGCTCGAGTTTCTGTCATGGGCGAATATACTTGGCAGCCACCTGAGCCGACTGTCCGAGGACGTGATTTTGTGGATGTCCGCCGAGTTCGGCTGGATCAGCCTGCCCGACGAGTTCTGTACCGGATCGTCAATCATGCCGCAAAAGAAAAACCCTGACCTGGCAGAGCTGACTCGGGGAAAAACGGGACGGCTGCTGGGCAACCTGACGGGTCTGTCCACGGTCCTTAAGGGTCTGCCGCTGACCTACAACAAGGACCTTCAGGAAGACAAGGAACCGGTCTTCGACACCTGGCAGACATTGGACATGCTGTTACAGGTCTGGCCCGACATGATCGCCGGGATCCAGCCGAATCCGGACAGGATCGCCGCCAGCCTGACCGATGGCCACCTGCTTGCCACCGATATCGCCGACTACCTGGTTCTGGAGCGGGGTGTACCGTTTCGCGAGGCCCACCATATTGTCGGCCAGGCCGTCGCCGCAGCCGAACAGGCAGCGCTGGACATCAGCCAGATGTCGGATTCCCAGTTGACCGACGTTGACCAGCGAATGCAAGGTGTTGCTGTCCGTCTGAACGCAGCGGACAGCGTCGCGGCCCGGTCGTTGCCGGGCGGACCAGCGGCATTGGCCGATAATATTGGCAAGTGCCGGGATGTCCTGGCGGCTTTGGACCCTCAAACCCCGGAGATACCTTGGGCATTCGAACTGGAACCGCCTGCGCCCTGGTGCTGGTAGCGGTTGCGTCCTGCGGGCGCCGTGGGGCACCGCTGCCGCCACTGACCGCCGCTCAACCGAGTGTCCGAGTCCAGCACGTCGCTCGTGCCGGGCCAGATGTGATTGCATTTTCGGCAACACCGGCCAGCTTCATAACGGTCGACTGGATCGCTGCAGAGCAGTTCTTTTGCGGGCCGGAAACCCCGGAACCGGAACTGAGCCTTGCCCCTGCAACGGGACCAGAACCAGGCTGGCTGTCAGCGAAGGTCCCGGAACAACGGGGATATGCCCGGTTTCGGCATTCAGAGTCGGCGGTCGGACGCTGGTCGGCGATTCCAGCGCCAGCCGCTGTGACGGCCGAATTTTCGACGGCGACCAGCGACGGTATCATCATCATCTCGTCAACACCGGTCAGCGCCGTCGCCGAGCACCGCCTGGGGAATCAATGGCGCCTGCTGGGGCCGCCGACAAGTTCGCTGCGAATTGGTCCGTTTGCACCGGATTCGGTTCAGGATTTACGCCTGTGGCCGGTCCTGGAAACGCCTTTTGGCCGGGTCGCAGCTGACCAGCCGACGTTGATTCAAGTAACAATTCCCTGAACCTCGTCGCAGGTCGCTGGATCCGATCGTCTGGACCACCCGGACGACCTCCGGCAGGTTGGTTTTCCACAGGCCGAAATGTTCATTTTTTCCTTTAATTTCAATTGTTTCCCGTATGCCGCGGGGGGGGCGTTCTGATAAAATAAAGACCTCGCTGACAAGGAGAACGGATGCCCGACGAAGGCGCCCCCGAAGCGGTCGAACCGGCCACTTACGACGCGAAAAATATCAAGGTTCTCGAGGGTTTGGAGGCTGTTCGCAAACGGCCTGCAATGTATATTGGCTCAACCCATTCCCAGGGCTTGCACCATCTGGTTTACGAAGTTGTCGACAATTCGGTTGACGAGGCGTTGGCCGGCTACTGCAGCCACGTCCAGGTCATCCTGCACAACGATAACAGCTGCACTGTAACCGATGACGGTCGGGGCATTCCCGTCGGCATGCACGAAGCAATGGGCCGACCGGCAGCCGAAGTCGTGCTGACGACACTGCACGCGGGCGGCAAGTTTGACAGCAGCACGTACAAGGTCTCTGGTGGCTTGCACGGTGTCGGCGTCAGTTGTGTCAACGCCCTCAGTTCCAAGCTGGAGTTGGAGATCAAGCGGGACGGCAAAGTCTGGTTCCAGACCTATGCCATGGGTGACCCCATTTCCGAGCTGGAAGCAATTGCCGATTCCAGTATGTGCGGGACCAAAATCCGGTTCTGGCCGGACAATTCGATTTTTGAAACAACCGATTTTGACTTTGACACCCTGGCCCAGCGACTGCGGGAGCTGGCATTCCTGAATCCAGGTCTGCGAATTGCGATCGAGGATGAGCGCAGCGGCAAAAAGAACGAATTCCACTACGAAGGCGGAATTCGCAGTTTTGTCGAACATCTCAACAAGAACCGTAATTCGGTCCACCCCGATGTGGTTTTCGCGTCGGGCGAGAAAGATGACGTCGTCATCGAATATGCGGTGCAATGGCACGATGGTTACAACGAAACCATCTTCAGTTTTGCCAACAACATCCATACGGGCGAAGGCGGGACCCATCTGAGCGGCTTCAAGGGAGCCCTGACCAAGTCAATTAACAGCTATGCCCAGAAATACGACCTGTTGAAAAAGCTTGGTTCATCACTGCAGGGGGAAGACATTCGCGAAGGAATGACGCTTGTCCTGAGCGTCAAGGTTCCGGACCCACAGTTTGAAGGCCAGACCAAAGGCAAGCTGGGCAACTCGGAAGTCCGCGGTTATACAGAGACACTGGTCAATGAGACACTGTCCCAGTTTCTGGATGAAAACCCGAACGTTGCCAAAGCGATTATCGAGAAGTGTGTAGACGCGGCACGGGCGCGCGAGGCGGCCCGCAAAGCCCGCGACCTGACACGGCGAAAATCAACATTCGACAGCGGTAACCTGCCGGGAAAACTCGCCGACTGCCAGGAAAAGGATCCGGCCCAGTCCGAACTGTACCTTGTCGAGGGCGACAGTGCCGGTGGCAGTGCCAAACAGGGCCGTGACCGACGGTTCCAGGCGATCCTGCCGTTAAAGGGCAAGATCCTTAATGTCGAGAAAGCCCGTTTTGACAAGATGCTGACCAATGACGAAATCCGGACGTTGATCACGGCCATTGGTGCCGGCATTGGCGGCGATGAATTTGACGCCGACAAATGCCGCTACCACCGGATTATTATCATGACGGACGCGGACGTTGACGGATCTCATATCCGAACGCTGCTGCTGACGTTTTTCTATCGGCAGATGTTACCGCTGATTGAACGGGGCTACCTGTACATTGCCCAGCCGCCCCTGTACAAAGTCAAGCGCGGCAAGGCCGAGCAATACCTCAAGAACGACCAGGAATTGCAGACATTCCTGCTGGACCAGGTAGAGTCGGACCTGGCCTACCGTTCGGGCACCAATGGTTCCGGGGGTATCGGCGGGCGCGACCTGCGCGACGCGATCGAACAGATTGGACAGCTGGAACGTGCCTTTACGCAACTCAGCCTGCGATTTGACCCGGTCTTTATCCGCGCGCTCAGTTATACGCGCAAGATCGAACTGGACGAACTGGCTGACAAGAATCGCGGCCTGGTCGACAATGCGTTTGCCGAGGTGCTGGAATTTGTGCGCGACCACGAACCAGGTCTGAGCGACATCGAGATCAGCTACGAGTCCCTCGATGCCGAAGACCACTACAATCCGGTTTTGCGTTACCGCGACGGTGGTGTTACCCGCGAATCGGTAATTCCCTGGGACTTTTTTACCAGCAGTGAATATGAAAGCCTGCATGAACGGGCGACCGGACTGGCAGACCGTGTACCTGTCCCGGGCATAGTCAGTTACAAAAAGGATGACCTGGAGATCAACGACCACCGACAGCTGGTTGACCAGTCCGTTATTTACGGCCGCAAAGGATTATCGATCCAGCGGTACAAGGGACTGGGCGAAATGAATCCGGACCAGTTGTGGGAAACGACCATGGATCCAGAGAGCCGGAATATGATGCAGGTCCGTATCGAGGATGCCTATCAGACGGACGAGATTTTTACGATACTGATGGGTGACCAGGTCGAACCACGGCGCGAATTTATCGAGACAAACGCGCTGGCGGTACAGAACCTGGACATCTGATTCGCACAGGGCAGAACCCCGGCCCGCCTGCTTGCTGGTCTGATTCCTGCTATCCGTGATGCTTTCGAATTGCGGCAATTAAAAACCGGCGGGTAGGATAAACGCCTGACTTCGGAGGCAACTGAATTGTCTGACGCACCCAACATTCTGATTGTCGAAGACCACGAAGATACCCGGGACATGCTGCGCATTGCGCTGGACACTGAGGGCTTCAGGGTTGTCACCGCGCCCAACGGTGTCAAACTGTTGCCGCTGATCCGTGACGAATCGCCTGACCTGATCCTGCTGGACATTATGATGCCGTGGGTCGACGGTTTTGAATTGTGCCGGGCGATCAAGGAAAATCAGGACCTGCAACACATTCCGATCTTTTTTATTACCGCCAAGATTAATCCCGAAGATATCGAAACCGGTTTCCGTGTCGGCGCCAGCGAATACATTCAAAAGCCGATTAACCTGGACAACCTGTTCGAGAAGATCCGCGAATACCTGCCCGGCGACTGACCAGCAAACCCATGCAATTATCAAACAGCCCGGCTGTATCAACCGGCCGGCCGGTCGTTCGGCAACAGGCGCTGAACGACATTCACCCCGATCTTGACGCCTGGCTTGATGATGCCAGCGCCGATGGTTCCGGATCGGTAATTGCAGTCGACGGGCTTTTTGATTACCAGGCAGCGTCGGACCTTCAGGAGATGCTGGTCGACCGACTGTGTACCCGTGTCGGGCACCCGCCGGTCCTGTTGCTGCTTGAACATCCCCTTGTCGTTACCCTGGGCCGCAACGCGGCGGACAAAGAGGCCACCGGCGCAACAACACCTGTCATTCGAACCAGACGTGGCGGCAGCGTGACTGTCCACGGCCCCGGGCAATTGATTGGCTACCCGATTGTCAGCCTTGCGCAACAGGGTTTGACAGTTACCGGATTCGTCCGGCAGCTCGAACAGGGTCTGCAATCCGTTTGTGAGCGACTGTCCGTACCATCCTGGATCCGTGAGGGCTTTACGGGCCTGTGGACCGACGACGGCAAGATCGGCAGTATTGGAATTGCTGTTCGACGCAGTGTGACCTGGCACGGATACGCGTTGAATGTCCACGACCAGACTGCCAACTTTGGTGCTGTCAGTCCGTGTGCGCTACCAGGTGTACGTCCGGACAGCATCGATAACCACCAGCCGCGCGTGGCACTTGACGCTGTCCGCAACCTGGCTGCCGCTGACTTCGTCGACCGGTTCTGCAACGGCCTCGCACGGGCGACAACGATTCCTGCAAGCGAGCTTTGCTGATGGCAACGCCGGCACAACGACTGGTCAAGCCGGAATGGATCCGCGTCCGCGTTCCGGGCGGGGATCACTGGCAGGCGACTCGCAAAGTCCTGAAGGAACACGGAATCGTAACCGTATGCCGCGAAGCCGTTTGCCCCAACCAGGCCGAATGCTGGCAGAACAAGACCGCGACGTTCATGATTGGTGGCGATACCTGTACCAGGGGTTGCCGCTTCTGTGCGGTTGCGACGGCAAAAAGCCCGGCACCACCGGATCCGACGGAACCGCAGCGCGTTGCCCGGGCTGCACGTGACCTGGAAACAAAATTTGCGGTCGTAACAAGTGTCGACCGTGATGACCTTGATGACTATGGTGCCGGCCATTGGGCGGCAACCATTCGCGCCTTGCGCAACGAAATCCCGGGCGTTCGGATCGAAACTCTCGTACCGGATTTTCGCGGCAACACTGAGTGCCTGCAGACGGTTTTGGACGCCCGGCCCGATGTTCTCAGCCACAATCTGGAAACCGTTCCCCGTTTGTACCCAACCATTCGACCGGGGGCGACGACAGAATGGAGCTTGCGAATCCTTCGGTACGCGGCTGACAATGGATTTGTCGCCAAAACAGGTTTGATGCTTGGACTGGGCGAAACCAACGACGAAGTCCTGGCCTTTCTTGAAGAAGCAGCCGATACTGGCTTGCAGATTGTGACCCTTGGGCAATACCTGCAGCCCACCCGTCGCCACGCGCCAGTCAAACGTTTTGTGTCGCCGGATGAGTTTCTGCAGATCGGCGAACAGGTCAGGGCCCTCGGCGTTCCGGTCGTCGAAGCCGGTCCGTTGGTCCGGTCAAGCTACCACGCCCACAAACACGCCGATGCGCTGGGTATCCAGGCGCCGCCGGAATTGCACAACAGCATTGGATGACTAGAATGATTTCTTCTCGCAAACGTTTACTGCAACCAAAAAGGAGCAGACAGTGGCAACTATCACATTGAAGGGTAACAAGTGCCGAACATCCGGTACCCTGCCCAAGGTCGGCACAAAGGCACCAGCGTTCAAGCTGACCAATAACAAGCTTCAGGAAGTCACACTCAAAGACTATTCCGGCAAGATGAAGATCCTCAATATCGTACCCAGCCTGGACACCGGCATTTGTGACATGTCTGCCCGGCGATTTGAAAAAGAAGTTGCCAAACTGGCCAAGACCGTTGTCCTGAATATTTCCCGGGATACGCCGTTTGCAGCCGGCCGATTCTGCGACAAGCGCAAGATAAAGAAGGTTGTCACGCTGTCCGAATTTACCAACAGGGACTTTGGTGCCAAATACGGTGTCGCGATTGTCAACGGACCCATGAACGGCGCCCTGGCGCGGGCCATCGTTGTCCTGGACGAGAACGACAAAGTGCTCTATACCGAGCTTGTACCGGAAATTGCCCAGGAACCAGACTATGCTGCGGCCATCGCAGCCGTAAAAGGCGCGGGCAAAGCCGCTCCGGCGAAAAAGAAGAAAGCTGCTGCCAAGACCAAGAAGGCGGCCGCGAAAAAGAAACCGGCGGCAAAAAAACCGGCAGCAAAGAAACCAGCGGCAAAGAAAACAGCCGCAAAGAAGTCAACGGCAAAGACAAAGACCGTAGCTAAAAAAGCAGCAGCGAAAAAGAAGACAACCGCCGGGAAAAAAGCCACTGCAAAAAAGACGGTGTCAGCCAAATCTTCCACCGGGAAGAAGTCGGCGGCAAAAAAGAAGACAGCACGCAGGAAAAAATAACACCTGCCTGATTTCTTGACCTGAAAAGGGCGGCCATTTGGCCGCCCTTTTTAAGTTACACACCGAAAAACTGGTTCGGACTACCGTCCCTTGATGTCAATGAACGGCAGCGGAGCGTTGCCACCCATGTACTCAGGCAGCTTGCCGTCCCATTTCTCAATAGCCCGCAGCTGCACCAGGCTGGCGTTCAGCGTTTGCCGCAGCAGCCGCTGGGATTCTGCTTCCGCCCGGGCGTTGATCAGCCGTGCTTCGGCATCACCTTCTGCCTTGGCCTGTGTCTGCGCCGCCTCGGTCTTAATCCGTTCCAGATCGTTGACAGCCCGCAACGCGCGCTGCTCGGCGACCTGTTTGTCCTCAATTGCCGTATTGAATTCCGGCGAAAATGCGAAATCCAGGATCGAGAAATCCGTCACGATAACGTTGTACTTGACCAAACGTTGGGTGATATCTTCCTGGATTGCCGTTTTCACGTCCGGACGTTTGGTAATCAATGACTCGGCGTTGAATTGTGCCGTCCCGGATTTTACCGACTCCTGGATCGCCGGAATAATAATGTTGCGAACGACGTTGGCACCCAGTTCCTGGAAAATCAAATTGGCCTTGGCCTTGTCCAGGTAATAGTTCAGGGCCACCTTTGACGTAACAATCTGCAAATCCTTGGACGATGCGGTTGCTTCGGCTTCAATTTTCTGCACTCGTACATCAACCGGAACGACTTTCGTTTTGATCGGCATGATCATGTGCAGGCCCTCGGGCAGGACTTCGTCCTGCACGGCCCCGAAATGGGTGACGACGCCAACGGTACCGGGCTCGACTATTACGAATGCGGAAAACGACAGGAAAACAGCGACGACCAGGCCGATTACGGCAACAACACCGATCGCACTGGCGTTAACGCCGTCGCTGCCGTCTGACCCTCGTCCGCCACCCATCTTGTTGATCGTATCGAATAAATCAGCCATTACGTGTCCTTTCTGCCGACATTGCCAAGGTCATATGGTACCGCGTCCGGTGCGCAAAAGGCTGTGCGGTTGGATTCAGACGACAAATAAAGTGACGCCCGCCAATATGAAATCGCCGACCGCGAACCGCCCGGGCTTAAAAGTAAGTGGCCAGGCCGAATTGAAATCCGCTGCGACGAACCGCTGGGTTACCCAACAGATCGCGAATCCAATGGGTCCGATAATTGATTCGAAATACTGTGTCTGCCACAGGACGGATTGAAGGACCGATGCTCAACACCGTTTCCTCATCATAGATCCTGTCCCCGGTTGACCCGAATTTGCCAAGGTTGAAATCCACACGGTCAATCCGAACGGCTCCGTTAATAACTGCCGTGTAGTTACTGCCCCAGTTGAAGTCAAATAACGGGTAAATCGCATCCAGGTACAAGCCGTACTGCCGCTCAGCGAAAAGTTCGGCCAGGCCGCCCGGCACGTCAACCCGGTTCCATGCAAATTCACCCTGCAATTGCAGGTCCTGAATCGCAGCCTCCAGGTCGACCGCCAGGATATGCAACCACAATTTGGGCGCGACGGTCTCTCCCTCGGCACGAAAGTCATTGTAGGGCCCTCCGTACCAGGACAATCCCACTTCGCCGAACCGATCATGGGCGAGTGCCAGGCGACTGTTGAATGAAGGAAAGCCGTTGTTATCCTCGGCAAAGGCCGCTTCATCTTTTCCAGCCGCCAGCGATGTCCGGCTGTCAGCGTTCAAGACAACGCCGGATCCCAGGCCGTTCATGAAATACAAGTCATAGGTCATCGTTGCGTCGCCCACCAGAAAACGCCCATACAGGCCGGCACCGACTTCGGACAGGGTCGACGGAATAATTTGGGTTGACACCAGCGGCCGCTCAACGAATTCATACAGCGGTGCGTCATGGTTCTGGTTGAACCGGCCAACCGCCGGCAGGATTATCCCGCCGCGCAAAGTCAACGCCGGGGACAGTTCGACGTCAAGCAACGCGGTTTCAAGGGCGATTTCTTCGGTACCATGTTCGAATTCCAGTTCGGCCAGCATCTTCAGTCGCCGCGCAATCGACGAATAGACGAACAGGTTAAAACGACGCATTTCCAGCGAGAATCCCTCGCTGACACCGTCCTCGACAAAATAATGCGCGGCGGTTTCAAGATAACCGCCCAGTGCTGTCCGCACGGCACCCTGGCCAGCTGACGCGACGAATGGCCGATTGTAAACTCCCTCCTGGTTCAAAGGCACGACATTGGTCGATACGGCTGCATATCTTTGTGGTGCATCCGACAACAACGAGTGAATCTGCGGCGGTAGCGAGTGCGGTTCGTGAGAATCGGTCGTGGTCGCCGGAGTCACTGCGGTTACGGTCGTCATTGCCGCGGCCATCAATGCAAATGAAAACGTCATCCGCCCACCATCACGCGTCCGTCCAGTTCGACGACGCTGTAACGTTTCAGGTCGGTCCGGGCGGGTTTACTGAGTACCTCACCGGTCAACGCGAATTCGCTGCCGTGGCAGGGGCATTCCAGCCGCCCGGCGGACTCACGAAGCTCACACTGCTTGTGCGTGCAAACAGCGGATACCGCCGACAACGAACCGTCATCAAGTCGACAGACAACGATCGGCGACGCCAGCCTGCGATTGTCGATCCCGATGCACCGTTGTTCACCGAAACCGGCGCTATCGAAAACGATCCGGCCACTTTCTACCGTGTTGGGCACCCACGTCAATCCGGTACACCCGGCCATTGATGAGCACGCGGCCGCACCACAGATCCCGGCCGTGGTACGCAGTAGTGTCCGGCGCTGCATTACAAGGACTCCAGAAACGTGATCAACTGGTCTTTCTGTCCTGAGTCGAGCGCCTCAAATGCGTCTCTGGAGGCCGCCGCCTCGCCTCCGTGTTCTGCGATCGCTTGCTCCAGGGTTTCAGCCCGTCCGTCGTGCATGAAAAACGGCCGACCACCCTGCGAGTCGGCGCTGAGGCCAAGGCCCCATAATGGGGTCGTTCTCCATTCCGACGGGCCAGCGGTGCCTTCAACATAGTTGTCATCCAACCCTGGACCCATGTCGTGCATCAACAGATCCGTGTACGGGTGGATTGTCTGGTTGGCCAACGCCGCAATTGGCGACGGGCCCGTCGTCAGGGTCGGGATGTGGCAGTCTGCGCAACCGATCGAACTAAACAGCACTTCCCCAGCCTTGACTTGGGGGTGGCCAGGATTCCGACGGGTTGGAACCTTCAGCGTCTGGATGTAGAACACGACATCGTGAACAGTATCGGAACCGATCTCGGGATCGGCAACATTGTCCCCGGTCAGGCGGCCGACAGTTTGCCGATTGACTGGATCGTCCGTAATAAAATCACTGGTAATTCCAATGTCATTGACATAGGCAAGGACGGTCTGGTGGAGCAGGTCAATGGCTCCGGCCTTGCGCCCGAACCGGCCAATGTAATGGGTGGTGCCGCTGATGGTGCGAGACACATGATGTGGCTGTGGCTGAAAAAAATCGGGTGCCGGGATGTAGTTCGGCACACCGGAAATTCCGTTTCCGTCCACGTCCGTGGGATCAGAAAGGGCAAGAAGTGCGCCGTCGGTGACGGCTTCCAGATAGCCCAGACCCACAACCTGTGGTGGCAGCAGGGTGGTCAGCCCGTTGGCAATATCAGGAACCCGTTCCGGTTCGGATCCAGGCACGGCCCTGTTCTGCAACTGAGGTCCGCCGTGCTCGAGTAATGGATCCCAGGTCCCGTCGGATGCATTGTACCGACCGAACCGTTGCAGGGATGTCAGCGGATGGCCTTTGCCGTCACCTATATGGCAGGTTTCGCATCCCGTGGAATTAAAGATCGGACCTAAACCATCCTCTACGCCGAACGTTTCGGCAAATTTCTCGTCACCGCGAAGGTGCAGCAGCAATTGCTGGTCTGTCAGTCCGGGCACAGGTTCAGCCAGCACATCTGGCGAAGCTGGTGCTGGTGCCAGCCGATCGCCACACCCGCCAGTTACGAGCCCGATAATTATGAGCGTGCGAAACATAGATTTAGGTATATCTAATTTTTTACTTTCCTGCAACTTAAAATCAGCGTCGGCAGGCTGGACCACCAAAAATATATAATTGTGATTGACATGGAATGGCTGAACGACATTTTTCGACAGACACCGACGGCTGAACCGACAAGCCAGTATGCAATTCTGGCGGCCCTGATTTTTGTCGGGCTGATCGCGGACCGGGTGGCCGTGCGACTGATCCTGGCGTTGTTGCGCAACCTGGCCAGTCGAAGTCGCGGTCGCTGGGATGACCTGCTGGTCGACCACGGCGTATTTGAACGCCTGTCGCACCTGGCCCCGGCATTGATCATCCTGATTGGTATTGATGTGCTGGCCCTGGACGCAACACCGATTGTACTTCTGCGGCGAGTCGCGGCAGCGACAATTGTTGTTGTAGTTCTGCGAACAGTCGGCGCATTCCTGAATGCGGTCAACGACATTTACAACACCTTCGCCCACGCAAAGGATCGGCCGATCAAGGGCTACTTGCAGGTCATCAAACTGGTGGCATTCCTGCTGGGCACAGTGATGGTTGTTGCGATCCTGCTGGATCGTTCACCCATGGCGTTCCTGACCGGCATCGGTGCATTATCTGCAGTTCTTCTGCTGGTCTTCAAGGATACATTGTTGTCGCTGGTAGCCAGTGTCCAGTTGATGTCAAACGACCTGATCCGTGTCGGTGACTGGATCGAAGTTCCCGGATACGGTGCTGACGGTGACGTCACCGACATCGCTCTGCACACCATCAAGGTCCAGAACTTTGACAAAACCACGACAACGATTCCCACCTATGCCCTGATCAACAACGGGTTCAAAAACTGGCGAACAATGCCGGAATCAGGCGGCCGCCGCATCAAGCGATCAGTCTGTCTGGATGCCCACGGGATCCGCTATCTCGATGATCGCGAAGTGGAACGATTCGGTCAGTGGCGACTGTTGGCCAGCTATATTGCTGCGAAAAACAAGGAGTTGGCCGAGTACAACGTGGAACGCCGGCCTGAACACGGTGACGTGAGGCGACTGACTAATATCGGAACACTGCGGGCCTATGTCGTGAATTATCTTGCTGACCATCCGGATATCAACAAGGATTTGACCTGTTTGGTACGACTCCTGGAACCGTCGGCCGCAGGCGTACCGTTGCAGGTCTACTGCTTTGCGAATAAAACCGGCTGGGTTGATTTTGAAGCTGTCCAGTCCGATATTTTCGAGCACATCCTCGCGATCCTGCCCGAATTCGGGCTGAAGGTCTTTCAGAACCCCTCGGGCAGCGATTTCCGGCTCATTGCCCGACCGGACAATTAATCCTGGACCTGGTTGGTCGATTCGGTCGGGGCCGACACGGGACTGGTTTGCGGTCTTTCGGCCTGGTCAGGACCGGATTTGATGTCTTCGGATTCGATTGTTGCCGGTCCACCAGACGTTATTCCGGTCACTGACTGAACGGGACCACTGACCGAACCGGACGAATCGGCATCATTGACAGGCGGCAACGTGGATTCAACCAGCGGACCCGGATCGTCGGCTCGGTTCTCGACAGGTTGCTCCGGGCGAATCAAATCGACACCGGGTTCGGGCATTTCCCAGTCGGCACCGCACGGCTGGTTGAACCTTCCCTGGAATTCTACGACCGACCCGGCCCAGGCCTGCCGCATGTCATTTGCCCGCACCTCGGCCTGGCGGCGGCCAACCATCGCTGCATCAACCTTTGTTGCGGCTGAATCTACGGCCTTCGTCCATCGGGCAAGTTCCTTGTCACGGTCCTCCCTCAGGACACCTGGCCGGTCCATGACTGCCCCCAGCCGGGCTCGCTCCTGCATCGCAACGGAATGTTCATAACGGCGACGTTGCTCGCGCTCCATTGCTTTTGCTACTTCAAGGGCGGCATCGTGTGCCTGGACTTCAGATTGATGAACGCGAACCAACGCATCGAAACGCGCGCGGCAGTAAGCGTGCAGTTCTTCACCCGCCTGGTCCATCTGCAGCCGCGCCGCTTCCAGGTTCAGCCGCGACCACTCGGCCAGTGCCTCGGCAACATCCTCTCGGGCTTCCGACGCATCGACAACGGACTCGGCAATCCGGCGTTGTCGCGTAGCCAGTTGCCAGGATGTTGAGATCCGAATGCGTTCTTCTTCGAGCGGCTTCAACTGGGTTCGCTGCTCCTGGTCAAGTACGCGCAATTCTTCCGGTTTCGCGTGCTTCAGCAATATTCCACAGCCGCCAAGGATAAGGCCCAGCGAAATCGCGATCATCCTGCTCAAAAGGAATCCCTCGCGTTCCTCAGGGCTACAAAAATATCCCGGGGTGCGGTCGATTCGGCACCCATTTTCTGCGCGGCGGCAATGACACCTGGTTGATCACAGCGCAGAAACGGGTTCACCAGCAGTTCATCGGCGATTGTCAGCCAGGGAAGTTCGTTACCCTGGTTGCGTGCCGCATCAATTCGACTTGCCAGCGATTCAATGTCCGTATTTTCCGGTTCAACGTGCCGGGCAAAGCTCAGGTTCTTGTCAGCGTAATCGTGCCCCCAGGCGATCTTCAATCCTGGGTCGGCTGTGCGGATTCGCTCCCACACCGTCGTGAACAAGTCCGGCAGGTTGCCGCCAAAGTTAGGGTTGCCGCATCCAGCCAAAAACAGGACATCGCCAACGACCAGCAACTCGCCGGTTCGAACGGTGATGTGCGCCGGGTGGTGGCCAGGCGTGTACCAGACATCCAGCATCTCCTGTCCCAGCGCGATCTGGTCACCCTCAACGACGGTTTCTACGTTTGCAGCAGCGATGTCAGAGACACCATTCGGATGGACGTATACCGGCACATCGTGTCGATTCAAAAACCCCTGCAACCCGTTGATGTGGTCCCAATGGGTGTGGGTCAGGATGACTCCTTGCGGGTCGATCTGTTCCCGTTCCAGGCATTCGAAGACACGGTTTTCGTCGAACGGATCCACAACCAGGCACTCCGAACCGGCAGCCAGGACATACTGGTAGTTGTCACCGACCGGAGGTCGGAATCGAATTGTCCGCATCGATGCGTTCATAGGTTGTGTCAGTATCCGGTCGAATCAGCCCCGGCAGGTTCCGATTCCGTTCAGCCGGCCAGCTTTTCCTCGAGGCTTGTAAACTTTCGCGACAGTTTGTCGATGTCTTTTTCCATCCGTCGCAGACGGCTTTTTGCCTGTTTGAATTCCTGTTGTGTAACCAGTCCCAGGTTCTGGGCCGTCTGGTCCCGTACTTCATCGACCCGCTGCCGGCTTTCCATATAGGTCTGCATGGCCTTGGCAACGATCGGGCGCGTGCGTTCATCAGCCATCAATTTCATGACGGTCTCCTGCGCACGTTTTTCAACATTCTTCTGCAATTTTTTCGTGACGCTCATTGCGACTCCCTTCCTTGTCTCAGGTTAAACCAGTTGACGACATGCGTCAACATTTTTAAAGGTAATCCAGGATCTCGTCGACAACCTGGTCCGGGCTGCCTGCTGCATTGACCCTGTGATCCGCTTGTGCATAGATGTCGCGGCGGTCGTCGTACAGATTGGCCATGCGAACAGCCGGGTCGACACCGTCCAGAAGAGGGCGGCCGCCGACGCTTGCGCGCTCTGCAGCCAGTTCCGGAGCAAGATCCAGCCAGAAAACCTTGCCGGCCGCAGCCAACAGCGTCCGGTTGCTATCGACAATGACAGTTCCACCGCCGCAGGACAGGACACCGGCAGGCAGGGACAGGATTCTGTCCAGCATCACCGACTCCAGGTCCCGAAAAGCAATTTCGCCGTCGGCCGCGAAGATATCGCTGATAGTGCGCCCTTCGGCGCGCTCAATTTCCATATCAAGGTCGTAGAAGGGTCGCCCGAGCCGTTCAGCCAGTATCCTCCCGACCGTGCTTTTCCCTGATCCCATCAACCCGGTCAGGCTGATCCAGTCGGCCGACGTCTTCATTTGCTGCGGATCAACACACTTTCACGGTGCGCGTGCAGGCCTTCTTCGTCTGCCAGCCGGGCAATCGAACCGGCGTATCGGGCCAGGGCATCCTGGTTAAAAGACATCAGGCTGGTGCGTTTGACGAAATCCCCTGTGCCAAGCGGGCTGTAAAACCGGGCGGTCCCCTGGGTCGGCAGGACATGGTTGGGGCCGGCGATATAGTCGCCTACGGCTTCGGGTGTCGACGCACCAATAAAAATAGCACCTGCGTGGCGCAGCCGTTCCAGAAGCGCTTCCGGGTCGTCGACCAGCAATTCCAGATGTTCCGGCGCATACTGATTGGACAGGTCAACGGCCTGGTCCAACCCGTCGCAGACAACCACCAGACCATTCGTCTCCAGGCTTGCGGCGGCAATATCCCGTCTTGGGTTGTCCTGAAGCAATCCGGGAATCGCGTCGATGATTTGCTGGCCATAATCGCGGCTGGTAACCAAAATCAAAACTGCAGCGGCCTCGTCGTGCTCTGCCTGCGCCAGGGCATCCGCAGCTGCCCAGGCGGGATCAACGGATCCATCGGCAATGATGCAGACCTCGCTGGGTCCCGCAACCGAATCGATATCGACCAGACCATAGACTCGTCTTTTTGCTTCGGCAACAAACCTGTTCCCCGGTCCGACAACCTTGTCGACCCGCGGAATGCGTTCTGTGCCAAATGCCAGGGCGGCAATCGCCTGGGCACCGCCAACCCGGAAAATCCGATGAACGCCGGCCATCGCTGCGGCCGCTTCGATAACCAGCGGAAGGTGCCGGCCCCTGGGAGGCGTCACCATGACAACTTCCTCGACGCCGGCGACGGACGCAGGAATGGCGCACATCAGGATGCTGGACGGGTAGGCCGCCTTGCCTCCGGGCACATAGATCCCGACACGATCCAACGGTGTAATCCGCGCACCCAGCTTGATGCCCGGCTCAGTCGTTTCATACCAGCCCGTTGGCATCAAACGCTCGTGAAATGCCCTGATCCTGGCTGCGGCCGTTTCCAGCGCAGACCGCAAATCGGGATCCAGTTTTTCAATGCAGCCGGGATCCGGAACAATCTCCATGTCGTCCGGACGAATGACTTCACCATCCAGTTTCTGGGTCCAATAGGCGACTGCCGTGTCGCCGCGCCGATTAACATCTTCCAGGATCTGTTCAACCAGCGGCTCGCCGCCAAGATCAACCGCATTTCGTGCCGATCGCTGGGCAAAAAGATCCGTAAATCCCTCTTGCGATGTTTCGACAATCTGCATCATTGGGCACCCCCTACGACCGGCATGATTCGATCAACGATCACCCGAATTTCATCCCGTTGCCTGTAAAATGCCGATGGCTCGCAAATCAAGCGGCTTGTAACCGACATGATTTCCTCGTATACGATCAAATCGTGGGCGGCCAGCGTCTTGCCGGTTTCAACCAGGTCGACGATACAGTCCGCAATACCGGCCTCGGGTGCGGTCTCGAGTGTCCCACCCATTACAACCAGATCGTAGTATCGCCCGGCCCGTTCAAATGCTTCAGCAGTGAGTACCGGATACTTGGTTGCCACCCGCCAGCGGCGCGTCGGATCGGCGTGAAAATCAAGGCTGCGCGGCCCGGCCACGGACATTCTGCACGCACCAATGCCAAGGTCCAGCAACTCGTGCAGGTCCGAACGACGCTCGCGAAGCGTATCAATACCTGTAATGCCCAATGCGCAGGCACCTCGTGACACGAACAACGGCACGTCCTGGCTGCGAACAATCATGGCTTCGATGTCATTCCCAAGGGGACGAATCAGGCTGCGGCTTTCGGCCTGCAGCGCCGACACATCAAATCCGGCGGCTCCGAGCAGGTCGACGGCTTCGGTCAGGATCCGGCCTTTGGCAATCGCGATCCGGATCATGTCGTCACCGCCGTTGAAATATCGTCCTCGATACGCGGGACCGTCGCGTCGCGGTCGTACATCTGCACGTCAGCGCCCAGCGTTTTCAATTTTTCGTCCAGTAACTCGTAGCCCCGTTGCAGGTGGTAGATCCGCAAAACATCCGTCGTCCCGTTGGCAGCCAGTCCGGCGATAACCAGGCCGGCGCTGGCCCGCAGGTCTGTTGCCATAACCGGCGCGCCGGACAGCGGCGCTCCGCCACGGATAACAGCGACCGATCCCTGTACCCGTACATCGGCACCCATTCGTTGCAATTCAGGAACGTGCATAAACCGGTTTTCAAAAATTGTTTCGATGACCTCGGCACTACCGTCAACGGTAGCCATCAGGGACATCCATTGGGCCTGCAGGTCCGTCGCAAAACCGGGAAATGGTGCGGTTCGCACGTCCTGGGGCCGCAGGTCCGCCGACACTGCGTCGACCTCGATTCCGGCCTCGTCGACATTGACCCGCGCACCAATATCGCGCAGCTTCGTCAACAGGGCATCCAGGTGTGAAGCGGTCGCACCCTGCACACGCACAGAGCCACGTGTTGCGGCTCCGGCCAGTAGATAGGTCCCGGCTTCGATTCGATCCGCAATAACGGTCGCATCGGCACCGGCCAGCGCATCATTGCCCTGGACCTGAATCGTTCCCGAACCGTCACCGCTGATATCCGCACCCATGGTGCGCAGCAACTCGGCCAACGCCGAAATTTCCGGCTCACGGGCCGCATTTTCGATGACGCTTTCGCCCCGCGCACCAGCAGCTGCCATCAGCGCATTTTCAGTTCCGCCAACCGTCGGCATATCGAAACAGATCCGCGCCCCCGTTAATTGCCTGACGGACGCATGGACATAACCTTCCCGTACCGATATCTGTGCGCCCAGCGCCTCGAGCGCTTTCAGGTGCTGATCAATCGGCCGGGCCCCGATCGCGCATCCACCCGGCAGGCTGACAGCCGCCTGTCCATAACGAACCAGCAATGGCGCCAGGACCAGCACGCTGGCCCGCATTGTCCGGACCAGTTCGTACGGCGCCAACGGTGACTGGGGCAGGCTGGTTGCCTGCAGGTCAATAATTCCGCCTTCAGGCCGGGACACAGAGACACCCAGCAGTTCCAACAGCCGTGACATCGAGCGGACATCCTGCAGGTCCGGTACGCGGCGCAACCGGATCGGGGAATCGGTCAGTATCGCGGCGGCCATCATCGGTAATGCCGCATTTTTTGATCCGCTGGCGTTGATGGTCCCATTCAGGACTTGTCCGCCATTGATTTTCAGGGCTCTCATGTTGCTTCCAGTCGGTTCCTGTCTTGTGGTCCGGTCGACCGACATTGCGACAACGCGGTACAGCTCGTATGCTGCCGCAACCTGTTGATTCGCAAAGATTTTTTGAGGTGGGCCGGGTTCCGGGCAGAGGTTCCGGTGCTGCCGCTCATCTTACCATAGGGGTCGCCGCGAAAACCCGCGGTATCCCACCGTAATCCTGCCACCAGCCAAGCACCTGCCATCGCGACTGGGCTGTCAAAGCGGAAATCGCCGCTTTCTGCCCGATGCCTGCTTCACAGACCCAGACACCACCCGTTTCAAGCCGGTCGTGCAAAAGATTCGCCTGCTGGCGGATCGCATCCAGGCCGTCGACACCGGCAACGAGTGCGTCGACCGGTTCCTGTCGCACCTCGGGCGCCAGTGTATCCAGATCCGAATCCGGGACGTACGGAGGATTACTGACAATCAATGCGTATTTTTCTGCAGGGGCCCAGTCCAGCCAGTCCGTCTGGACAAGATCGACCGAGGGAGCCAGGCGTTCCAGATTCTGTCGCAGGTACGTGCAGGCGGTTTCGGACTGCTCGATGGCCTGGATCTGGCGATCCGGGTAGATTCCAGACAGGCCGATCGCCAGGATTCCACTGCCCGACCCGAGGTCCGCGGCGGCACCATCCGGGATCCGACCCTGGCGGTCCAGCTCGACTACCGCATCCAGGATGAACTCGGATTCCGGTCGTGGCACCAGGACACCGGGACCCACCACGACTTCAAAATCGCGGAACGCTTTGCGGCCGAGGATATATGCCACAGGTTCGCGGTTCAATCGCCGCTGGATCATCTCGCGCAACCGGCCTCGTTCGCCCTGCGTCAGCGGCTGGTCAGCGCGGGTCAAGACCTGCAGCCTGTTTCCGTTAATCGTTTCTGCCAGCAAAAGCTCGGCATCGAGACGCGGATTGTCCAGGCTTTCCCGGTTAAATCGGTCCTGCATCCAGCGCAGGGCCATTGCGACGGTCCAGGTTTGGCCGTCCGGCTCACTCACCCGGATTAGCCAGCCGTTCAGCCATATCAGCCGCCGCCAGCGCGGCAAACAATTCGTCCAGCGAACCTTCGATGACCTGGTCCAGTTTGTGTAATGTCAAGTTGATCCGGTGATCCGTCACCCGGTTCTGGGGAAAGTTGTAGGTCCGGATTCGTTCGCTTCGATCACCGGATCCAACCAGCCCCTTGCGTTCGGCGGCTCGTTCGGCATGAGCTTCGGATTCAAAGTGCTCCTGCAGGCGGGCCCGCAGGACCCGCAATGCCTTGGCCTTGTTCTTATGCTGGCTTTTTTCATCCTGGCAGCTGACCACCAGCCCCGTTGGAATGTGCGTAATCCGGATTGCAGAATCGGTAGTGTTGACGTGCTGGCCGCCGGCCCCCTGTGACCGGAAGGTGTCAATACGCAGATCGTTGGAATCGATTTCAACATCGATTTCGTCCGCTTCAGGGAGAATTGCAACCGTCACTGCACTGGTGTGGATCCGCCCCTGGCTTTCAGTTTCCGGAATTCGCTGGACCCGGTGCACGCCGCTTTCAAACTTTAGCCGACTGTAGGCACCGTGGCCCTCGACAACCGCAATAACTTCGCGGATTCCACCAATGCCTGATTCGCTGCGTTCCAGTTCCGATACGTTCCAGCGTTCCCGCTCGGCAAATCGAAGGTACATACGATACAGGTCCGCCGCAAACAATCCAGCCTCATCGCCTCCGGTACCGGCACGAATCTCGAGAACGATATTTTTGTCATCATTGGGATCGGTCGGTGTCAGGTGTATCTGCAATTCACCTTCCAGCCGCTCGACTTCGGATTTAAGGCCGTCCAACTCATCCTGTGCCAACTGGCGCAGTTCCGGATCAGCGGAATCGGCCAGGATCTGGTGGGCTTCGTCCAGACTGTCGACTGCAGATCGCCAGGCCTCCCACGTATCGACAACAGGCTTTATCTCGGCAAGCCGCTGCGAAATACGGATCACTTCATTGTGATCGGCAGAGACCACCGGATCAGCCAGTCGCTGGTTCAGCTCCTGGTGTTCACGGGCCAGAATTTCAAGTTTTTCCTGCACTGGGCAGACCGTCCGTGCGCGGCGCGACGCGCCGCCTGGTCAGTCTTCTGCGGGGGTGTCTTCGGCAGACTCTTCGGCCGCTGACTCTGTTTCGGCTGCATCGTCCTTGATGCCGTACTTGCGACGGAACTTCTCGATCCGGCCGGCCTCGTCGACAAATTTCTGCTTGCCAGTGAAAAACGGATGACAGTTGGAACAAATTGAAATATTAATTTCCGGCACGGTAGAACGCGTGTCGATGATGTTGCCACAGGCGCAAATGATTTTTGCCGGAACGTATTCCGGGTGAATGTCCTTCTTCATCAGTACTTACCCTGAGTTTGAGTGTCGCAACACCGGCCCGAAAAAGGTGCCGGAACGTGCTTACCGTAATTCCAAACCGTTTATTTTATCGGTGACGGACCGGATTTGCAATTCAGATCCTGCATAGGACGGCAATTATTGCCTTTTTCAGGTCCATGGTAACGTAATGTTTTCCACGGGATATCTGATTCCGTGGTCATTGTCAATCGTGGTCGGACCACCCGTTTTCGACCACAGCCAGACAGGGGATAGATCGCCAGGATGCGGGGAAAATTCTATATCGAGGCCGGGCTGAGATTTGGTCGCCCGTTGTTTCGACTGAGCCTCCATATTGAAGACATGCGTCCCCGGAAACTGTTAATGGTCAAGGAGCCGCCGCAGAAAACCGGAACGACCCGGATTGCGACGGAATCCGACGCTGACGATCATTTCTATTTTTCGCCGGAACTCTGGGACCAGGGCATGTGTACCTGTACCGAATCACAGCCTGGCCACTGGGATGTCGAGTTCGGGGGTCGACGAATGTTCGGTTCCTACGTTCTGGTGGAGCCTCGGCCCGGATACGCTTTGCTGTTCCAGGAAGGTAACGAGCCGGCAGGTGTTCGCTTTGCACTCAGCGCCGGAGGCATCGTTATCCGTAATGAAGATCCCGCCCAGGTGGCACTGATTCGTCCCCGGGGACGGCAATATTGGACCTTGCCAAAAGGCACCGTTGAAACGGATGAAAGCCGCGAACATGCCGCCGTACGCGAGGTTGGCGAGGAAACCGGAGTGCAAAGCGAAATCGTTTGCCCTCTGGAGCCGATCGAATATTGGTTCTGGAGCAATGAAGGAGACCAGCGGGTCCGTGTCCACAAAGCCGTTGCCTATTTCCTGATGACCGCCGGGGAAATCGGCGAGCCGACAGCTACCGCTGAAATTGAAGAGGTCGGTTGGTTCGGAATGGACGAGGCACCGTCAAAATTGTCCCACGAGTCAGAGCGTGATGTGCTGGTGCAGGGCCTGGAAGCCTGGAAAAAAGGCGTCATCAGCAGCTGACAACAAACCTGGACCCGGATCAATCCGGGGGTTGCCCCAACGGTTCCTCAGACACGACGCGATTTCGCCCTCGGTTTTTTGCCTTGTATAGTGCGGCATCGGCAGCCGTCACCAATCCGGTTCCATCATCATCGTCCGGTGTCGGCCACGCGGTCGCCGTGCCGACGCTGACCGTTACGACATCGGACACATCCGAACCGCCGTGTTCGATGGCGCGGTCCTGCACGCCCTGGCAGAGGGCGTCGGCGACTAGCCGAGCCCCGTCGTGATCGGTCTCGGGCAGGATCAGGGCGAACTCCTCGCCACCGTAGCGGGCGACCAGGTCGCCGGACCGGCGGACGGAAGTCTGCAACTGTTCGCCGATTGTCTGCAGGCAACGATCCCCGGCCTGGTGGCCGTGGATGTCGTTGTATGGTTTGAAGTAGTCGACGTCAATCATTATCACGGACAATGCCGCATGGTTACGCGCCGCCCGACGCCATTCAGCGGACAGTGTCGCGTCAAATTTCCGCCGGTTGAACACACCGGTCAGCGAGTCGACGCTGGACAACTCCTGTAATTTGCGATTGGCCTCGGTCAGGTGGCGGGTCATAGACTTGCGATGATCCATCATCTGTTTTAACAGCAGGGCAGACCGAATACGCGCCAGCAGATCGATGCGGCGAGGCGGCTTGGTCAGGTAGTCCATGGCTCCGGCTTCAAAAGCTTCCTCCAGGGACTCTTCGTCCGCATTTGCGGTCATGATGATTATCGGGATGTCGTGAAAAAACGTATCGGTTTTCAGTTCGCGGCAAAAACTGATTCCGTCCGTACCGGGCATTGCGATATCGCAGATAATCAGGTCGACTTCGATCCCACCCGTACGGCGGCCGACGCCCAGCAACTCCCGGGCCTCTTCCGCAGACTCGGCTTTGACGACTTCGGCATATCCGGACCGCGTCAGGTACCGTTCCATCACCCTCAGCGCCACGTCCGAATCGTCAATAATCATTATTTTCATGGCTGCGCCCGTTCTCGTTCCCCGTCCACGTCCGTCCCCCAGTATATCGCCGCTACCGTTGATCGCGCCGATATACTGGATCCGTGAACTGGTCAGAACATTGGTGGGTCCTGGTACTTTCCGCGGCCGCAGGCAGCCTGCCGACGGCGTGGATTGCAGTCAAGCTGGCCATCGGCCGTGATGTCCGCAGCCACGGAAGCGGCAATGTCGGCGCAACGAACGCTGGTCGCCTGCTGGGGTGGGGCGGATTCGCGATTGTCCTGGCGATTGATATCACCAAAGGCTCGCTACCCGTTGTCGTTGCGGCAATGAATGGGTTCCAGCCTGGGGAGGGTCTCTGGCTGGGCCTCGCTGCCGTGGTCGGCCATTGCTATACACCCTGGCTTGGTTTTCGTGGTGGCAAGGGCGTCGCGACCGCAGCGGGTGCGGTCGCCGTGGCAAACTGGCCCGCAGTACTTGCCGGTGCATCAGTGTGGCTGTTGGTTCGACGCATCAGCGACCTTGCCAGCGTGGCCAGCCTCGCGGGGCTTGCTGCCGCCGGAATTGGCGTGGTAGGATGGGGTTCGCCCGCGCTCTGGCCGCCTTTTGCGGCGATCAGCGCGGTCGTTCTCTTGCGGCATTCAGGCAATCTTCGTCGCCTTGCTGCCGGGACCGAACTCAGAACATGAAGGGTGGATGACATGTCCGTTGATGGCGTAACCGATTCGCAGAAAATTCTGCAGAAACTAGTCGCGCTTTTGCGGGATGATGGGGTCGAGGAGGCAGCCAGCCTGTACAGTCGCCTGTCCGAAGACGTTGGTTACTTTCTGGTCCAGAAACTCACCCAGGATGCCCGCCTGAGCAACCGGCTGGCAAAAATGTTCTATGTTGCCAAAGATTTTGAAAAATCGGCGCTCGTATTCGAGGAGTCAGGTGAATACGAAAAGGCCGCGCGCCTTTATGAAAAAGCCGATGATTACGGGATGGCCGCAGAGATGTTTGCCAAGATTGAAAACTGGCAGGCTGCGGCGCAGATGTACGAAAAACACGGCAACTTTGACACGGCAGCCGAACTCTACCAGAAGGTGGGCGACCTGGCCCGGGCTGCGGCCAATTTTGAGAAAGCCGTAAACAATTTTCGGGCCGGCAAGACCTATTACGAACTGGGCAAACACGAAAAAGCGGTCGAACTGCTCCAGAAAATCGGGTCCGACCACGAATACCACGTTGAAGCTGTCCTGATGGTCAATAAAGTCATGGCGTCCGGGGGATATCGATCGATCGCGATTCGCAAACTGGATGCATTGCTGCAGGAACATGGCCTGGCCGAGCGGACATTGGACGTGGCGTTGACCCTTGCAGAGAACCTGCTTCTGGAAGGCGAACCAGACCAGGCCAAGGAATGGGTCGAGCGCGTCCTTGAGGTCAAGTTTCCCTACAAGAACGCGGGCGATCTGTTGAAACAGATCGAAGCTGGCCCGGCACCGGTCGTAGCGGTTGACGAGGCGCCCGAAATAATCGAGGACAGCGAGCCGATCGAGGAAATCGAAGTCGTTGAAGAACTCGAGGACTCGGGGCCGATCATGGCTCTGGAAGAAGAATTCGAAACGATCCGGGATGCCCCGATATTTTCGGAATTGAACCTGCAGGAACTGAAGAAATTCTGGACCCTGACAATGCCGCTGGATTTTACGTCCGGCGAAGTCATTATTGAACAGGATGAAGCGGGTACCGGCCTTTATATTGTTTCATCAGGAAAGGTTCGGGTCGTCCGAGTCCACGACGACGGCAACGAGGAAACCCTGGCCGAGTTGGATTCCGGGGCCCATCTTGGGGAAATGAGCCTGTTGGATGACTCACCAACCAGTGCCCGGGTGGTCGCCATCGAAGATGTTGATACCTTTCTGCTTCCCAAGGATGCTTTTCAGCAATTGATTCATTCCGATGACCGTCTGGCTCGCAAAATCTACCAGGCATTTGCGGCTACTTTGATGGGCAGACTGCGCGAGACAAACGAAAAGTTTCGCTCATTCAAGGAAAAACAGGAAGAAGAGATGGCTGACATTTTTGGAATCAAGGGCTGATCCCCGGCCCGTCCGGTGCAGGAATTTTCTCCCGAAGAGTACCCAGAGGTCGATGCCCAGAACGGGTCGGTACTGATTATCGACGATGATGCGGCCCTGCGGCAGGTCGTTCGCGACCACTTGGCCGAAGACGATATGTTTACGCGCTTTTTTGAAGCCGGCAATGGCTTGGAGGGATTCAAAGTCCTGGCCAACCATATGCAGGACATTGACCTGGTTATCTGCGATCTGGAAATGCCGGAATTTGATGGCTTCAAGTTCCTGCAGATGCACAGTACCCGGGATGATTTTGCGGCTGTACCCGTCATTATTTTGACATCCCGGACCGAGCAGGAAAACCGCATTCGGGGGCTTGACCTGGGCGCAGCCGACTACCTGGGCAAACCGGTTTCACGCCAGGAGTTGCGTTTGCGAGCCCGCCACCAGTTGCAGATTCGCAGATTGCAGGAAGCGTTACGGGGGGCCATTCGCGAACTGTCCCATATTTCTAAAACTGATCCGCTGACAGCACTCCCCAATCGGCGACATTTTATGGAATCCCTGGAACAGGAATACCGCAGGGCCAATCGATATCGCCACAGCCTGGGTGTCCTGATTATGGATATTGATGATTTCAAGTTGATCAACGATACCTGGGGACATCTGGTTGGTGATCGTGTCTTGCGGTCAGTTGCTGAAGTCCTGGATGACGGCCTGCGGCAGTCTGACCTGGCGGCGCGTTACGGTGGCGAGGAGTTCGCACTGCTTCTGCCGCAAACGGACCTGGATGGAGCGGCGCTGGTGGCCGAACGCTATCGCGAGGCAATCGAACAGCAGTCGTTTGCCGCCGATGAGCAAACGTTTTCAGTTACCGTCAGCGTCGGGACCGCATCGATCCCCGAGACGGCCGGCGAAACGATGGAAGAACTGTTGCGGCGGGCAGATGCGGCGCTGTATCAGGCAAAAGAGGCGGGCAAGAACCAGGTCGTTCGCGCCCGCTGAATCAACCCGGTTTTAGCCAGTCCTGCTGGACACGCAGAAAAGTCAGGTAGTCCCGCATTCGCCCCATTTGCGCGATGCGGATTCCCTGGTCGTCGATCGCAATAAAACCGGCCGTTCGCATCCGTGACAGGACACCTCGACACAGCAACGGGTCTGTTCCGCTTTCGACCATCAACCGCTGCACATCACTGATGTACGGCGGTGATTCATCAGATTCTTCGGCCAGCGCCAGGATTGCGTCGATGACCTGGATCATCGGATCGCCGTCCAGTAGACGTTCGACCAGGCGGTCCGTGTCGCGCAGTCGCTCGGCCATGGTGCGGATCACCCTGCGAGCGACGTCAGGGTGGCTGGCCAGGAAATCGTTCAGGATCCGTCCATCAATTTCAATCAGGACACAGTCGGTCAATGTTTCTGCCCGGGCAGTGCGAGGCTCCTGGTTCAGGACCGCCATCTCGCCGAAAAACGAACCGGCCTCCAGGACAGCCAGAGGTTGTTCGCGAGCCTGGGAAATTTTGATAATCCGGACCCGTCCTTCCTGGATGAAAAACATCGTGTCGCCGGGCTCGCCCTGGTCGCAAACGATTTCGCCCTTCTTGAAGCGTCGCAGGTACTTCTGCAGGTCCTGAAAACCGGCGAGGGTTTGCTCGCCAACCGCAGGTACGGTTTCGTCCTGACCGTCGATGTCGGTATCGTTTTCCATGGGAAATGCAGGATAGCGGACTCCAACATGAATTACAAAATGAACTAAGCTGTTGATTTGCAACAGCGTTGGCGGCCAGGGCTGGGCATTGCGCGGGAGTAGAATTAGGGATGGCGACAGACTCGAATATTCCGCAATTGCACCGCCGGGCTTTGCTTGCCGGGACATCGCTGCTGCTAACGCCGCGGACAATATTTGCCGGGCTGGCCATTGATGACCTGAACCCATTTGGTCATCCCGACCAGGGCTACCACGCGATTCGGTCGTCATTCAATACGCCTGCAGATATTGAACGGGCGGCCCGGACAGCCTGGGACCAGTTCGCAGCAACATCTGATTTCCAATACGGGCACTGGGGGCTGCTGTATACCTATCTGTGGTGGCAATCTCTGCCGGTTGGACAGCCGCGGATCAAGACCGCAATTATTGGCCGGAAGATGGCGGACAAGCTGGCCGCATTCAGACCGGATCATCCGGCCGGGCACATGTGGGGCGCGAACTTTTTCGGCTTCGAAGCCCTGTCCCGGGGCATTTTAAATTCCCTGCAGATGGTGCCCGAGTTGTTGCGTCGCCTGGACCGAGCCGAACAGGTTGACCCGACCTACCTGGACGGCCTTGTTTACCTGGCGCGCGCAAAGCTGTATATCAAACTTCCCGGCTTCCCGATGAGCGTTGGCTCTTTGGACAAGGGATACAAATATCTCGAGCAAGCCCGCTCAATGCAGGAATCGCGGTACGCACTATGGTACGTGGTCCTGGCAGAAGCGGAGTTTGAGCGGCGCGGCCGCGACGCTGCACTGGCTGCGTTGGACGGTATCGACAATGTCTGTCCGTATGACCGCCAAACCCGTTATACATATGAGTTGTCGAAATACCTGGCTGGCAAGTTCGTTGCCGCGATCCAGGACGGTTCATACGACCGGTACACGTGGGACCCGCTGCTGGAACCGGTCCTTGAATTACAGCAAAGGGAATTCGTGCCCGGACAGTTGTGCCCCGCCGAATGAACCGGCCATGCCGTAATGCGTCAGGCGTATTTTGGCGCAGTGCGTCATGTGTGGTATACTGAATACAGTTCAGGGGATAACCATAGGAGGAATGCCATGCGCTATCCGCAGACGCCGATGCATCCGGGTCGAATCCTGCTCTGTGAATTCCTGCAGCCAATGGGCTGCTCCAGGAATGAGCTGGCGACCGAACTGGGCTGGCCGCTCGAACGGCTGGAACAGTTTCTTGGTGGACAAATATCGGTTGACCTGGATATAGCGGCGGATCTGGCCCGCACGCTCGGCACCGGCTCGCGACTGTGGCTGCAGTTGCAGGCGATGTACAGCGCCGACCAGTACGACCGCCGTCAACGGCTGGCTGCTTGACCTGACTGCGGGTCAGGCGGTGGCGATTTCCACCGCCGATGCAACCAGACCCATTGTTCGGGTGCCTGCTCGATTTTGAGTTGCAGGGCAGCCGACAGGATAGTTGTCGCCTGGATCGGATCGTCTGGTAACGGATCGACTCGCGCTAGCGTCAGGCGGTGCCGATACGGGCCAATCCGTTGCGCGCCACCGACGAACACGGCTGTACCGCGCCGTGCAAGCCGCGCGGCCGCATCCGGTGTTTTTGCCATTCGACCAAAGAATGGAACCCAGACGCTGGGCACTCCGGTGTCCTGGTCAATCAGCAGGCCAACAACGCGATTACCGCGCAGCGCGCGCAACATCGTTTTGACGGCATTGGGTTCGTCCCTGGTCAATGTTTCGATTCCGTACCGAAGTCTCCAGTGACGCATCCAGCTGTCAAACCGGTCGTCAAAAAGTCGTCGCGCAACAACGGTCAGGGGTATCCCCCGGCGACCAACTTCGGCAGCCAGGATTTCCCAATTTCCGATATGACCAGTGACAACAATGACCCCCGAGCCTGTACTCAGGGCCGCCTGCAGTTCCTCCAGGCCTTCGATTTCGCACCGACCCGCCACCAGAACCCGTTCCGGAAACAGCAACTCGACCGCTGATTCGCCCAGATGCGCGAACATTTGCCTGCGAATTCTGTGTCGTTCCGCTGGGGTCAGGGACGGGAATGCCTGCTTCAGGTTTTCGTCGACAATCCGTCGTTCAAATGGCAACACAACCCCGGCGAAACGCCCGATCAATCGGCCGGCCCGGCGCCCGATCCCGGGACCGACCAACCGGAATATACCGTGCAGTAACTTGAAGCCATAGAAGATACCAGCCCGTAGCGGCCCCTGAAGTCGTTTCCTCAGTCGGCGCCCGGGTGTTGCGTCGCCGCCAGCCACATTACCCCGCGCGCGATTTCAGCAAATCATGCAGGTGGATTGCACCAATCGGCGTGCGATCAGTGTCAACGACAAACAGGCACGTAATTTCAAACCGTTCCATCGTTGCCAGGGCGGAAACCGTCAGGGTGTCCGGGGCAATGGTCTTTGGGGAACCGGTCATAACCTGGGCAGCGGTTTTGGACAGCACATCCGGATCTTTTTCCAATGCCCGCCGCAAGTCACCGTCAGAAATGATACCAACCAGCTGATTGTCATTATCGAGGATTCCGGCGATCCCCAGACGTTTGCTGGTCATTTCGACCAGGACGTCCTGCATCGGTGCGTCCATATGAACAGCCGGAATATCATCACCCTGGTGCATGACTTCGCGGACCCGGCGCAGGCGTCGGCCCAATGCGCCGCCGGGATGCAAGTGACCAAATTCTTCTTCGGTAAAACCGCTTTCTTCCAACAGGACAACAGCAAGTGCGTCGCCAAGCGCCAGTGCGGCCGTTGTGCTGGCCGTGGGCGCCAGCCCCATCGGGCAGGCCTCGCGCGGAACGGAAATGTCCAGGACGGTGTCAGCAATGGAACCCAGCGGGCTGTCCAGGTTCGCCGTCAGGCCGATGATTGAAACGCCGATACGTTTGAGCGCTTCAAGCACGTCAATAATCTCGCTGCTGCTGCCGGAATTGGAAATAACAATGGCCGCATCACCCTGTTGGACGATTCCCAGGTCACCGTGGAGGCCTTCGGCTGGATGCATGAATACTGCCGGATTTCCAGTCGAAGTCAATGTCGCCGCCAGTTTTCGCCCGACGATACCACTCTTGCCCATTCCAATTACGACAATTTTTCCGGTGCGGGCCAGAAGCCGGTCGACGGCCTCTACAAATGCGCCCGACAGCCGGTCATACACCTGGCGAACGCCGTCAATTTCGATTTCCAGCACGCTGCGTGCCAGGTCCAGCCTGCGATCATTGTTCACGTAACAACCACCTGGGGCGAAGGGACCGCATCGGGGTTACGAAGGTATAGCGGTGCCAGCTCATCTGCCCGAATGGGTGTGGCAACAGCAACGGCCCGCGCCAGCGTTTCCAGGTTCGACGATGTTGGTTCCGTGGTTTTCTGGCGATCGATTCTTGCTGATTGCCAGGACCATCCGGTATCGGCAACGGTCACTGCCGCGCTCGCAACCCCTAACCGACCAATCTGGTACGAAACATCCTGTGTGGTGCCTGTAATATTCGGATCGGCTCGTCCCAGCCATCCGGCCAGCGGAATGACCGGCAGGTCGTGGACCATGCAGAACCCCTGCGCGAAAGCGATTCCCAACCGCGTACCCGTCATGGGTCCAGGTCCGACACCAACTGAGACTGCTTCCGGGCGATCGATCCCTGAACGTATCAACAGGTCGCGCACCGGTCCGTATAGCAGTCGGCCACGGCGATCCTCCGGATGCCGGGGCAATTCGGTCGCCGACGCAACATTACCGTCAGCGAATACCGCTGCGACGGGCACCGCGTCAGTACAGTCAATATGCAGAACAATCACAGGTCATCCGCCGTTAAACCAACCGCGGATCGAATCTCCCCAGATCCTCATAATATCGTTGCGGGTTACAAACAACATCAAACTGACCAATAACAGGAAACCGCCCCACTGGGCAATTTCGACAACGCGATCATTGACTCTTCGACCCAGCGCCGCTTCGCAACCAAGCAACACCATGTGTCCACCGTCCAGCACCGGGATCGGTAACAGATTCAAAATACCCAGTTGAATACTCAGGAAGACCATCATTCCGATCAGCGCACCAAATCCGTTTTTCGCGGCCTCGCCGGATGCCTGGGCGATCATGACCGGACCACCCAGTGCATTTACACCGATCTCTCCGGAAAACAGTTTGCCGATAATTCGAAACGTCAACACAATCAGATCGATAACGCGCGAAAACCCCATTTGGACCGATTCAAAAAAGCCGTACTGCCGGTCTACAGTCATTTCCTGACGAGCGATTCCCAGAAGGTAGCGTCCGCTGGATTCGTCTTTTCGGGCCGCCACCTGGACATTTTCGGTCGATCCGTTTCGTTCGATGGTTACGTCCACCGCTGCCCCGGCCGCCGCATCGAGCAACCTGCGGATCTGCATCCAGTGCCGAATTTCAGTTCCGTCAATGGCGACAATCGTATCGCCTTTTTTCAATCCGGATTCTGCCGCAGGACTGTCCCCCATGACCCGTTCTATGGTCGATGACATCGGCGGAAAAATCGCGCTTAGAAACGCAGCCGGGTCATCCGTCCCAAGTCGGACTTCGCGATGTGATCCGTCGTTTGACCGGACGTGGAAAATCATATCCTGATGATGAATTGCGATTTCGTTTTGCAATTCTTTCCAGTTTTCGACGTCGGAACCACTGATTGCAGTCACAGTATCACCGGGCAACAGGCCATCTGCAGCTTCGCCCTCGACCCAGCCAATGGTGGCCGGAGCAGACCAATGGGCGGGCTCGGGAATCCCCGCAAGATACATCAGCGGGGCCGCCGCAAATGCAAAGACAAGATTCATGACCGGGCCCGCCATCACAATGACGGCTCGCTTGCGGACCGGCTTGGCAAAAAAAGCATCCGGGGCGTCGGCCTCGTCACTGTTTGGTTCGTCACCGGCCATTTTGACGTACCCACCCAGGGGAATGATACCGATCTTGTACAAAGTATCGCCGCGTTTTATTGACGCGATTGTCGGTCCAAAGTTGATACTGAAGGTTTCAACGCGGACACCGGCCCATCGCGCGGCCGCAAAATGCCCCCATTCGTGGACCAGGACCAGAACACCCAATACCAGCAGAAACACCAGGATGGTTGTCATTACTTCAGTTCCAGCTGGTCGTCAGTAGCACCGAACCTGCGGGTTCGATGTGCATACTGTTCCAACGCGCTGCGAAACTCGTCTGCCTTGAAATCCGGCCATTTCTGTGGCACGAACATCAATTCAGAATAGGCAAGCTGCCACAACATGAAATTGGAAATCCGTTGCTCGCCACTGGTGCGAATCATCAAATCAGGATCGGGCGCGTCGCCGGTGTCGAGGGCGCGTGAAAATGTGTCATCGTCGAGGTCGGCAAGTATCGACGGGTCAGACGCCGACAGACGCCTGATTGCACGCAGGATTTCGTTGCGCCCGCCGTAGTTGACAGCGACCTGGACAACACGGGTATCCAGATCGATGGTCCTGGCCATTGCATTCTCCAGCGCCTTTCGCGGCCGCTCAGGAAGCGGCTCAATATCACCGAGGACGTGCAATCGGGTTTCGTCGCGAATGAACTGGTCCAATTCGCGCTCCACGTACTCGGCCAGCAAAGTAAAAAGGACGCCTACTTCAGTGTCCGGCCGCTTCCAGTTTTCCGTACTGAACGCGTACAGGGATGCGTATTTGATTCCCCAGTCACGGCAACACGTCAGAATTTCACGGACCGTTTCGACACCGACCCGATGACCTTCCGTTCGCGGCAGTCCTCGATCTTTGGCCCATCGGCCGTTGCCGTCCATGATGAAGGCAACGTGTTGGGGCAGGGGCCCGCCTGCCATGTCTGGTGGGTGGCTCATAAGGCCAGATTATACTTTCAGAAGGTCTGCTTCCTTCTGCTCAAGAAGGGAATCAATCTTTGCGATGTGTTGGTCAGTACTTTCCTGGATATTGTCCAGGAACCGGTGAGCGTCATCCTCGCTGATCTCGCCGGCCTTTTCCAGTGGTTTTATCCCGTCGTTTGCCTCGCGCCGAAGATTACGGACTGCTACACGCCCGTTCTCTGCCTCGTTGCGAGCTACCCGCACGAGTTCTTTCCGTCGCTCCTCGCTGAGGTCAGGGATATTTATCCGGATAATCCGGTTATTACCTTCTCCGGATACGTTGGGCGTCAAGCCGAGGTCACTCTGTGAGACCGCTTTTTCGATTGCCTGCGTTGACCCGGGATCGAATGGCTGGATCGTAATCGTCCGTGCATCCGGTGTCGACAATGTCGCCAGTTGGATCAATGGTGTTGCAGCACCGTAATAGTCGACCAGAAGCCCCTCAACTAATGTCGTCGACGCCCGGCCGGTTCTGATTTTTGCCAGGTTATCGCCGGCAACCGAAACAGCCTTGTCCATGCGCTCCTCGACATCAGCCTGCAGAAGTTCGGGGTCATCATGTTCCATTGTTGTCACCTCCGGTAATCCAGGTACCAATTGCTTCGCCTTTGGCAGCCTTGACAATGTTGCCGTGGACCGTCATGTCAAACACCAGGATTGGCATCCGATTCTCTCGACAAAGGCTGATCGCCGTGGCGTCCATGACCTTCAGGTCACGGGTCAACACATCCCGATAGCTTAGTCGTTCATACCGAACAGCGTCGGGATTTCCGTGCGGATCCTTGTCGTAGACGCCGTCCACCTTGGTCGCTTTCATGATCACGTCGGCACCGATTTCATTGGCCCTCAGGGCAGCGGCCGTATCGGTCGTAAAAAACGGATTCCCGGTGCCGCCGGCAAAAATCACGACGCGACCTTTTTCCAGATGCCGAACAGCACGACGGCGGATGTATGGCTCGCAAAGGGCCTGGATATTGATGGCGCTCTGGACACGTGACTGGATGTCGTGTTTTTCGATGGCCGACTGCAGGGCCAGGGCGTTGATGACGGTCGCAAGCATTCCAATGTAGTCGGCCGTTGACCGGTCCATCCCCTGGCTGGCGCCCTGGACACCCCGGAAAATGTTGCCACCACCGATGACCAGTGCGACCTGGACGCCAACGCGATGGGCTTCGGCTATTTCGCCGGCAATTCGGTCAGCTGTTTCGGGATTGATCCCGTATGCATCCTCGCCAAGAAATACTTCGCCACTGAGCTTTAAGAGAATCCGCCGAAGCGGTTTGGAATCCGGCGTCACTTACCTTCGCCGAGTTCGAATCGGGCAAATCGGCGAACAACAATATTTTCGCCCAGTTTGGCAACCGCCCCCTGGACCAGGTCGGAAATTTTCTTGTCCGGATCGCGGACATATTCCTGATCCAGTAGCGTATTCTCCTTGAGGAACTTGTTAACCCGCCCCTCGATGATCTTTTCGACTACGTTCTCCGGCTTGCCTTCTTCCAGAGCTTGTTCACGATAGATCTTTTTCTCGGCTTCCAGAAGGTTCTGGTCGATTTCCTCCTGGCTGACGGCCAACGGGTTTGTCGCTGCTACCTGCATCGCAAGTTCACGAACGAAGTCCTTGAAATCATCGGTCCGGGCTACGAAATCCGTTTCGCAGTTGACTTCGATCAGGACGCCGATACGGCCACCGCCGTGGATGTACGACTCGACCAATCCCTCGGATGCCTCACGCCCTGCTTTTTTGGCCGCCTTGGCAATGCCCTTGGACCGCAGCACTTCAATCGCTTTGTCCATATCGCCACCGGATTCCTCCAGGGCGCCCTTGCAGTCCAGCATTCCCGCGCCGGTCCGTTCACGCAGTTCCTTGATTTGCTCTGTCAAAGATGCCATGATTCCTCCAGCAATCCCAGCTTATTTGTCGTCACCAGCATTTTCGGCGTCGGCCGCGTCTGCTGGCTGTTCGTCATTTGCTTCAGGTGACTTATCCGCCGACTCCGCAGCGCCTTCGGGCTCTGCCACGCCCGCGTCGTCATTGTCGACGGCGGCATCACCTGCGGATCCAGCATCGGCCGCGGTTGCGTTGGCGCTTTCGGATTCCTCGTCGTCACCGTCTTTCTTGACCTTCTTGATGACCTTGCGCATGGTCAACAATTCCTCTTCTTCATCAGCGTCAATAAAGGTGTCCGCCAACGATTCGGTCGCTGCCTCTTCTTCGTCCTGGCGCAGGTTTTCCTGACGCAGCGCCTCACCCTCGATACAGGCATCGGCAATCATCGCCGCAAAGGAACGGATCGAACGGACTGCGTCATCGTTGGCCGGAATCGGAAAATCGATATGTCCCGGATCGACATTGGTGTCACACAATGCGATGACCGGAATGTTCAGCTTGTTGGCTTCCTGGACAGCAATATGGTCCTGTCCGACATCAACGACAAAGACCGCTCCCGGCAGGCGTTTCATTTCCATGATGCCTTCCAGGTTTTCCAGCAACTTGTCCCGTTCACGTGTAACCTTCAGCGCTTCTTTCTTGGTCATGCGCTGAAAAACTCCGTTTTCTTCCATTTCCTGGTACTTGCGGATCTTTTCAACGCTTTTCTTCAGCGTCCGGAAGTTGGTCAACGTTCCACCCAGCCAGCGATGCACCATGAAATGCTGGCTACAGCGAACCGCTTCTGTTTTCAACGGTTCCCGGGCCTGCGGCTTGGTGCCTACGAACAGGACTCCCTGGCCGCCGCTGACGACCTCGACAACCTTGTCGTATGCAGACTCGGCAAAACCGACCGTCAGGGCAAGGTTGATAACGTGAACGCCATTGCGCTCTGTGTAGATGAACGGTCGCATCTTGGGATTCCAGCGACCTTTTTGGTGGCCATAATGGGCCCCCGCCTCCAGGAGATCCTGGACGGACAATTGGAAAGGCATATTGTGCTCCTCGGTTGGGGTTGTGCCTCTGCGGCAATCCCGTCTCACCACCACCCCGATTCGAACGCGTTGCCGGTCGGGGACCCCAGGTGAAATCAAGCCGCATGTGTCGGTAAACGAATGAGTATACTGGATTTTGGTGGTTTTGGCGAACGTTTTTGAAAGGTTATCCAAATGCGGCTGATTGTTGTAGTGCTTCTTGCAACGTTCTTTTTTTTGAACGGTTGTGATCCCCAGGGCAAGGTTTTGGTTGAAAACCTCAGTGTCGAAGAGGCCGTTCGGCTGTTGGAATCCGAATCCAACCTGTTCGTGCTTGACGTACGCACGGCCGAAGAATGGGCAACAGGCGTGATCCCCGAGATGGACGGCGCGGTTGACTGGCGGCAATGGGACCGGCAGTGGGTCAACTTCGCCGACAAGCCGGATCCCGGCCAGCCCGTCCTGGTCTACTGCCACAGTGGCCGTCGGGCAGCGGATGCCGCTGAGTGGCTCGCCGGGGCGGGATACAGTCGGGTCTACAACCTCGGCGGCGGGATTTCCGGATGGCAGGCAGCCGGCCTGCCCGTTGTCCAGCTTTCACAGCCCTGAGGACCCGGCATTCTTGCGGGCCGTGTCGGTTCCGTTATAATTTTGTGGTCCCGCGCATCCGGGTGGACAGTTCGTCCCGTGTTTCAGCTGTGGTTCGGAGCGCGTTAATCCTGATTATTATGAAGATCTGTTGCAAACCACTGTGTTGGTTTGGAGAGGAAACCGAGAGATTATGGAACGCACACTCAGCATTATCAAGCCCGACGGGGTACGCCGAAACCTGATCGGCAAGATTATCGCACGGTTCGAGGAAAACGGACTCAAGGTCGTTGCGGCACGGATGGTTCAGTTGTCAAGGTCCGATGCCGAGGGCTTTTACGCGGTACATCGCGAGCGACCGTTTTTTGACAGCCTCTGTGAATATATGACCAGTGGGCCC
>JBFJWU010000002.1:0-24770 GCA_041623475.1 bacterium
CGGCGCGTGCCGGACATCGTCTGCCATGTCTGCTGCCTTTTTCTGCGCGGATGCGGGACAAAAAAAAACCGCCGGGGCAACCCGGCGGTTTTACTTAATCAATCGTCGAGCTTATTTGGCGCCCATTGACCGAACATAGGCAACAACGGCCTTGAGTTCTTCTTCGTTGAGGCTGTGGCCCCACGGTGGCATCAACGGTGACTTGCCGATGGCCGCGCCGCCTTCTTTGATGGCTTTGGCGATCAGTTCGTCGGTGACGCTTTTCTGCCAGGCGGCATCTGTAAGGTCACGGGGCTTGGGGTTCAGTGCAGAACCAGCGGGGCCATCGCCCTTGCCGGTGGCACCGTGGCAGCTCGTGCAGAACATGTCATACTTGGCTTTGCCAACATCCTGGGCCTGGGCCGGTGTGGACACCATGGCAAACGCTGCGAACGCTGCAGCGGCAACAAATATCTTCATCATCAACGCTCCTTGAATAGTGGACTGGTATGGATTCAGGGTACCAAGACCACGGGATCCGGGCAAAAGAAAAAATGGGTCAGATTCAGCTTTTTGAGCTGCTTTTACTGGTCGAGGATTTCTTTTTCGTGGTCTTCTTCTTGGTGGTCTTCTTCTTGGTGGTTTTCTTTTTCGTGGTCTTTTTCTTGGCCGCGCGGGCCTCGATCAATTCCAGGGCACGTTCCAGGGTGAGGTTTTCGACCGATTCGTCCTTGGGAATCGACGCGTTGATCTTGCCGTGTTTGACATAGGGGCCGTAGCGTCCGTCCAGGACCTTGATCGGCGTGCCGTCGTCGGGATGCTCGCCCAGGTCCTTGAGCGACTTGGCGGTGCCCCGTCCGCGCCCTTTGGGCTCGGCCAGCAGTTCCATCGCACGGTCGAAACCGATGGTCAGCACGTGATCGTCGGCCTTGAGCGAACGGTAGTCCTTGTTGCTGTCCGGGTCGACGTGGACAACATAGGGGCCAAAGCGACCCAGTGCCGTCTGGACCACCCCGCCCTGGGGATGTTCACCCAGGGTCCGCGGCAGGGCCAGCAGGCCCAGCGCCATTTTCAGGTCAACATCGGACGGTTCCGTACCCTTGGGCAGGGACGACCGTTTGGGTTTCTTCTTTTTGTCTTCGGGATCCTGTTCACCCAACTGTACAAACCAGCCATAGCGGCCATTCAGCAGATAGACATCGAGGTCGGTTTCGGGGTCCTTGCCCATGGATTCCGGTCCGCGGGCGCTGGCCTCGAGGATCTCCTGCAACTGCTGCTGGCTGACGTCGCCGGGCAGGATATCGTTGGGGATCGAAGCCCGTACCGGCTCGCCATCGTGCAGCATTTCCGCATACGGACCGAAGCGACCGATGCGGACGTCGACATCAATCCCATCCAGCTGGATCCGGCGTGCCTGTTCTGGCTGGATATCGGCCTCGCGGGTGTCAACGCTGTTACGCAGGCCGTTGTCACTGTTGTAGAACTCGTCCAGGTAGGGCACCGATTCGACGTTGCCCTCGGCAATTTCGTCCAGGGTCTGTTCCATCTCGGCAGTAAAACCAAGGTCGACAAACTTGGGGAAGTGCGTTTCCAGCAATTGCGTAACGGCAAAGGCTCGATAGGTAGGGACCAGGGCCTTGCGCTCGACAACAACGTACCCGCGTTCGATGATCGTGCCGATAATTGTTGCGTAGGTACTGGGGCGCCCGACACCTTCGGATTCGAGCGCCTTGACCAGCGCGGCCTCGGTGTAGCGTGCCGGTGGCTTGGTTTCGTGGCCGACGGCTTCCAGTTGCGTGCATTCAACCGCATCGCCCGCAGACAGGTCCGGCAGCACGACTTCCTGGTCTTCGATTGCGGCATCGGGGTCGTCACTGCCTTCGACATAGGCACGAAAGAAACCGGGAAAGTCAATGCGCTTGCCAGCAGCCCGGAACTCGGCATCGCCCGCCTGCAGGATAATCGTAATATTGGTCTGTTTTGATTCGGCCATCTGGCAGGCAACCGTACGCTTCCAGATCAGCTCGTACAGTTTCAGCTCGACCCCGGACAACCCGGTTTCGCCGGGGGCCTTGAAGCGGCTGCCCGATGGCCGGATCGCCTCGTGGGCCTCCTGAGCACCCTTGGAACTGGTGGTGTACTGGCGGGGACCGTCGCTCAGGTACTCGTCCCCATACATTTCCTGGACCCACGCCCGGGCCGCATCAATGGCCTGGCCGGACAGGTGGACCGAATCGGTTCGCATATAGGTAATGAAACCCCGCTGGTAGAGGTCCTGCGCCACGCGCATGGTTTCACGGGCCGACAGGTTGAGCTTGCGGTTGGCCTCTTGTTGCAGGGTCGAGGTGATAAACGGCGGCGCGGGCTTGCGGGTCTGGGGTTTCTCGTCCACCGATACGACCTGCCAGGACTGGTTCGCCAGCGACGATTCCAGTTCGCGAGCGCGGGCCTCGTCCAGCAGCAGGACGTCGGCGCCTTCGGCCACCTTGCCCGTTTGTTCGTCAAAGTCTTTGCCGGTCGCCAGCCGTTGCCCGGCCAAGCGAACCATGGTCGCATCAAACGGCTTGCTGTCGCCGGTGACGGTCGCCTTGAGGTCCCAATAGGTACCCTGGCGGAATGCGCGCCGTTCGCGTTCGCGGTCGACGATCAGCTTGACCGACACCGACTGCACCCGTCCGGCCGACAGTTTGCCGCCGATCTTTTTCCACAACAGCGGCGACAGCGTATAACCCACCAGTCGGTCCAGGACGCGGCGCGTTTCCTGCGCGCGGACCAGGTTGTCATCGACTTCACGGCAGTTTTTGATGGCGTCCTGGATCGCTTCTTCGGTGATCTCGTGGAATACCATACGCTTGACCGGCACTTTGGGCTGCAGCACATCCAGCAGATGCCAGCTGATTGATTCCCCCTCGCGGTCTTCGTCAGTTGCCAGTACCAGTTCGTCGGCATCCTTCAGGGCACGTTTGAGTTCGGTAACAACCTTTTTCTTGCCCTTGGGGACGACGTACAGCGGCTCGAATCCGTGTTCGTAATCGACCCCGATCGTTGCCCACTTTTCGCCCTTGACGCTGGCGGGAATTTCGTCTGCAGAGGATGGCAGGTCACGAATGTGACCCATCGACGACATGACTTCGTAGCCCGACGGCAGGTATTTCTCGATTGTCTTCGCTTTGGTTGGCGATTCAACGATGACCAGCGTTTTGCCCATCAGTTCCTTCTTTGCGGTACATTACGCACGTAATATTTCCCCGGCAACGACTTGACCCAGCCGGCCAGTTCCAATTGCAGCAGTTCACCCAGTACTTCAGTTATGGATCGCTCCAGCCCGGCGGCAAGTTCATCGACGTGCACCGATCCGGATACGGGAATAGCTGCCAGTGTACCACGCAATTCAACCGGCACTGCCGGGTCAGTCGACGCGTCGACCTTTGCCGTGTAGGCCCAGCCGACCGCTTCCAGCACGCTTTCCGCATCAAAAACGGGCGCCGCCCCCCGTCGCAACAGCATCAGCGGCGCCTCGGCCTGGGGGTCGCCGACACGTCCGGGCACAGCCATGACCTCGACCCCCAGGTCCAGGGCGATGTCGGCTGTAATCAAGGAACCGCTGCGGTTTTTGCCTTCGACAACAATAACGACATCTGCCAGTGCTGCCAGGATGCGGTTGCGTGCCGGAAAGTGGTGCATATCGACTTCGGTACCCGGTGGAAATTCGGACATGACGACACCGCCGGCGTCCAGCAGAGCGACGGCCAGGTCCCGGTGCGATGCCGGGTAAACGCGGTCGACACCGGTCCCGACAACGGCAAAACTGTAGCCACCGACTTCGACCGCACCGCGATGGGCCTCGCCGTCAACCCCCAGGGCCAGGCCCGAGCCCACCAGCGCCCCCGCACCGGCCAGTTCGCGCCCCAGCTGGTTGGCCATGCCCAAGCCATAGGCACTGGCGCGTCGGGTGCCAACGATCACGACCCGCGGCCCATCCTGAATTTCCAGCGGTTCACCCCGCTGGAAAATAAAAAACGGCGGATCCGGCAATTTGCGCAGTCGATCCGGATAGCTGGCTTCAAATATCGAGGCGCAGTGGAATCGGTCGTACCACTCGCCCAATTCGGACTGTTCGTCCGGATGGCGCCTGGCGGCGGCTCGCCGGGCCTGCTTCAGGAATTTTGAGTCCATCGCCTGGTCCGGCCGGTCCAGGAATGAGTCCAGGTCGCCGAACTCGTCTAGGATCTTGCGCAACGTGCCTGTGCCCACACCCCGGGCCCGGTACAGGCGATACGCAAACGTCGCGGCTTCGGTCGGGCTGGCGTTCACGGTGGACATGTCAGGGACGGCTGGCAGAGACCTCGGAGCGGACGCCACCGCGTGACCGCACACGATAAACCAGCGACATCCGGACCGGCTCGACCGCAGTAAACAGGTCATCAAGGATTCGCGGCACAACGTGTTCGTAAAAAATCCCGACCTGCCGGTACTGGACCAGGTAGTATTTGAAGCTCTTGAGTTCAATAATCAACCGGTCCGGCGTGTAGGCCAGTTCCAGCTCGCCAAAGTCAGGCAGGCCGGTCATCGGACAGATGTGGGTGAACTCTTCGGTCGCGACGACCACATTCATTGCCGTACCGGGGTGCTGGTACGGCACCGGCGACAGCCACGACGCATCAATTGTGTCCGGCTCCAGCCGCTGGCTCGCCAGTTGCAGCCGTGCCTGTGATTCCTTATCAGGGTCCATCGTCGTTGTCCTTGCCCGAACGCGGCACAGTTGCCTGCCGTCGTTGCTGCGATCCAGCATGCCGCAACCAAAACCAGATGACAAACACGATTGCCAATGGCAGGCCCCCGGTCGGCGAGGCACCGCTGCGACAGCCGCACCCTGCTGGCGGTACAGCGACCGTACCATCGGCAAAGGTCCCGATATTGCCCGCCGGATCTGCGGACGAAACCTGAACCCGCTCCGGCAGCGGTGACGTCAGTCGCACCTGGTGGCGATAACCAAAGCTGCCTACGGTCCAGATCCGATCGTCGGCCGTCACCCGGCTGTCGGCCAGTTCGTCGGTCAACCACTCGACCAGCACCCCGCGATCCGTCGCCGACACCACAACCGATGTCACGGCCGGCGCGACCGTGTCTCGGGTTGTCGCGTCCCAGGCGTCGAGCCCGGCGATTCCGTTGAGCGACAGCTTGCCGTACCCCCAACTGGTATTTGGCGTTGCACCCGTATCGGCATCGGTCCTGGCCAGTTCGCGAAGCACCTGGCGAAATGCTGAAGGCGTCAGCCCGGGATTGCCCTGCATGATCAAGGCTGCGACACCGGCAACATGCGGCGTCGCCATGCTGGTACCCCGTTGGACCCAGTGGTTATCGTCCAACTGCTGGTTACTGGATACAAGGATGTCGTCCAGTGTCGTCGCCAGCGAGCTGGCAATCATTTCACCCGGTGCCGTAATTTCCGGCTTGAGCCGCCCATCCCGGGTCGGGCCGATGCTGGAAATATCACTGCGCTGCCCCAGCGTCGAGTTGATGCCAACCGTGACATCGTTAACGTCATTCCAGGCCACCCGCGATACAAACGACGACACGGCGATGCCGCGGCGTGCTGTTCCCGGCAGCGTCACGATGCGCTGACCGTCACCGGGGACAAAAATAGTGTCTGCGGTTGAGTCGTCGGCGAAACGGATTACCTGGGGACCGCTGGTCGGCTCGAAATACGCGATTCGGTCCGTCAACCACGCGTCGGCAACGCCGGTTGCCCCGGAAAAATAGACCTGCCAGTTGAAGCTGCCCGTTGATCCTTTCTGTTCGGCGATACGAAACCGGATCCCTTCACCGTTGCCCGGTGATGCCACCGGAAACGCGATCACCTGGAACGTATCCCCGTCGCCGTCGTCCAGTTCAATGGATCGGCCGACGGCCGGCAACTCGTCGGGGACCAGCAGGCCTGTCTGGTCGAGGATCGTCCCGATTCCCGACGATGGGTCGTCCTCCAGCGCGATTCCAGCGACCAGACCGTCGCCCTGGTCCGCCCAGATTTCGACATGAAATTCGGACGGCGACGAAAAACCGCCCAGTACGAAACGGGCTCGGCGCTCCTGCCCGTCCAACAGGCCGGCGGCATGGATCTCGCCCTGGCTGGCGGTCGGCGCCTCATTGCCGGCAGCTGACACAAACAACCGGCCGGGGCCGGACAGGGCATCGACGACCTGCTCGCTGGGTGCGCCGCCATCGTGGCCGCCATCATTGCTGCCCAGGGACATGTTGATTACAGCAGGCTTGCCGGCCCGTCGCGCCAGCTCATCAACCCAGGCCATGCCGTCGATCAGGCCGATCTCGTCAAACACAATCCGCACGCCGACCAGCATGGCCTCGGGGGCGACGCCCAGGAACCTCGGGTCATTGCCGACGGCAATTCCGGCCACGTGGGTACCGTGCCCCAGGGGCGAAAAACCCTCCAGCGGCTCGTCGGCACGATTCGGGCAATCCCCGTTGTTGATGTCCTGGGCATCGCAAAATATGCCGAACGGATTGTCCTCGTCCGCAGCCGTCTGGTCCCAGTACGCAATCAGACGCGAACTGCCATCAGGATTCAGGAAATCAGGGTGGGTGAAATCGATACCGGTATCGAGGATCGCGACGATCACGTCGCGACCGGTCCGCTGGCTGCGCAACGACGGCGTCAATTGCATCGCATCGGCCGACGCATCCAGCAGTGGAAACAGCCGGGCACCACGGTGGACGCGCACCTGTTCCGGTCCGGCCAGCCAGCCCAGGCCGGCAACCGGCATGTCAAATCGAATCAGCGGACCAATTTGGCGACTGGCAACACCTGCAGCGTCCAGACGCTGGCCAAACTGTTTAATGTCAGGACCGGACGCGACCAACGGCAGTCGCCGGCCGGCATCTCCCGGCGCGGCTGCGACAGCCTGGGTCACTTGCCGCAGCTCGGCCGCCAGGTTGGGATCAAACTCCACCGCGGCGGCCGGCTCGGCAACCAGTCCCAACGTCACCGCGACCAGTGCCAGGTGCCTGCGGGCAGACAAACAAGGTGCAAGTATCATATCTGTCATGTTGGGCCTTTGGAGCGGCTTTCGCAATACCTTTCTGCCAGCGGGATCTCCGTGGGCGCACTGATCGCGCGCCGCCTGGTCGAAGGTACCGTGTCGGCATTGCTGGCATTTGTCCTGGTGTTCAGTTTTATCCGCATGATCCCCGGTGACCCGGTCGACCTGATGCTGGGCGAACAGGCGCAACCGGCGGCACGCGAGGCGCTGCGCCAGAACCTGGGCCTGGACCGTCCATTTCTGGTTCAACTGGCCGGCGACTTTGCCGGCCTGGTCCGCGGCGACCTGGGCCAGAGCATGGCCTATCGCCGACCGGTTGCTGGACTGATCGCTGACCGGGCCGGGCCGACCGCGATCCTGGCAGCCGCCGCAATCCTGATCGCGATCGCAATCGCCCTGCCCCTGGGCCTGGCCAGTGGTTGGCAACCGGGATCGCGCATTGATTCGATCAGTCGCATTATTGCGGTCAGCGGCATCAGCCTGCCCAACTTCTGGCTGGGACCGCTGTTGCTGCTGGTGTTCGCAGTCTGGCTGCGATGGTTGCCCATCGGCGGCTTTCGCTCACCGTCGTCTGTCATCCTGCCGGCAATCACCCTGGGTACAGCCCTGGCTGCCATGTTGACCCGCATGCTGCGGTCAGGTGTCAGCGAAACACGACAAGCTATGTTCATTACCGCCGCCCGCGCCAGGGGTGTTCCCGAACGAAACCTGCTGTTAAAGCACGCCCTGCGCCCGGCGTTGATCCCGGTCATCACGATCCTCGGACTGCAGATTGGTGCAGTCCTGTCCGGTGCGGTAATTACGGAAACGATTTTCCAATGGCCGGGCGTCGGCCGACTGCTGATTGAAGCGGTCCAGGGTCGCGACTACCCCGTCGTCCAGGGGGTTGTCCTGATCATGACCGGCGTTTACGTGGGCGTCAATACCCTTGTTGACTGCGCGTACATGGTCGTCGATCCACGCATCGACACGGCTGCCGCGAATTGAATGGCCGCGGCCTGACTGCGACCACGGTCGCCGGAATCGTCCTGGCCGTTTGGGCGATCGCCAGCATTTTTGTTGGCGAACAAAGCGGCACCGTCGCCCTCGACCTGGCGCTGCAGCCCCCGGGTCGGGCCGCGCTGCTGGGGACCGACCCGCTGGGCCGCCCGGTCGGCGGCCTGGTGGCGGCGGGGGCGCGGACGGCGCTGATCATCGGCCTGTGCAGTGTCGCGCTGGCCGGCACTTTTGGGGTGCTGGTCGGTGCAGTTGCTGGTTATGTTGGCGGCCGCGTTGATGCCATTGCCATGCGGATCGTTGATGTGCTGATGGCGTTCCCGGGCATTATCCTGGCAATAGCGATCACGGCGATCCTGGGTCCCAGCCTGGGCAACATCGTCCTGGCACTAACCATCCTGGGCTGGACCGGATTCGCCCGACTGGCCCGCGGCCAGGTCCTGCAGCTGAAGCAACAGCCGTATGTGCTGGCAATCCAGACCCAGGGCGCAACTGCAGGCCGAATCGTGACCCGCCACCTGATCCCGAACCTGCTGGGTCCCGTCACGGTCCAGGCGACATTCGCCGTCGCCGGTGCGATCCTGGCAGAATCCAGCCTGAGCTTTCTTGGCCTGGGCGACCCAACCCTGCCCAGCTGGGGGGGGCTGCTCAGCGAAGGTGTACGCCACCTGCGCCAGGCCCCTTGGCTGTCACTGGCGCCGGGTGCGGCGCTGTTTGCTGTGGTCCTGAGCCTGAACCTGTGCGGCGATGCGCTGGCAGATCGAGCCGTACCGGGACATCACTGATTGCAAAACCAGTCCAGTGTCTGCTGGATCCCGGTCGCAAAATCCGTCAGCGGTGCCCACCCCGTCTGCCGCAGCTTGTCGCAGTTGAGGGCCGAGGCTTCCAGGTCTCCGGGTCGCGGGTCTGCATCCGTACAGTCGGCGGCCCGGTCGGCAGCGCGCTCAATTTCGTGCAGGACGGTTCGGGTGGTCGTCATGATTCCGGTGCCAACGTTGTAAATCCCAGTCAACCGGTTCTCGATCGCGACGCGGTTAGACCGGGCGACGTCCGTTACAAATACGTAATCGCGCAGGCAACCATCGTCACCTGCTGACCTGCGGGCAAACAATGACACCGGCTGGCCAGCCATCAGACGTTCAGTGAAGATCGCAACGACCCCGGCTTCGCCGTGGGGATCCTGGCGCGGCCCGTAGACGTTGGCATACCGCATGGTCGCGTACTCCAGGCCAAACTGCTGCCGATAGACATCCAGGTAATATTCGAACGATGCCTTGCTGGCGGCATAGGGGCTGGCCGGTCGGGGGAACCAGTCTTCAAGGGCGGTTTCCCCTTCGGGGACTTCGCCATAGATCGCGCCGCCGGTCGACGCAAACAGGATCTGCTCGACCTGGTTATTGCGTGCGCTGTCCAGGACATTGAGTCCACCAATGATATTGGTCCTGGCATCAAATGATGGGTCGCCAACGGACGCGGCCACACTGACCTGGGCTGCCTGGTGGCTGATCACACCGGGCTGGAAATCGGCGACTGCCTTGTCCAGGGCATCCGGGTCATTGATGTCGACCTGGTACAAATGGACACCCGTGGGCAGGTTTTCCCGACGACCGCTGGATAAATTATCCAGGGCTGCGACCTCAAACCCGCAATCCAGCAGCGTTTCAACAATGTGGCTGCCGATAAAACCGGCACCACCGGTTACAAGTACGCGTGGTGTTGCCATCGTCATCAGCGCTCCCCCGGTCGCCACAGTGTTTCCGCAACACCTGCGTCTTCGGCAATCAGCCTTCCGGCCACAAACAGCCAGTCACTGAGCCGGTTGACATATTTGATTTCATCACCGTCCAGGTCCTCGACCGCAGCCAGTCGCACCAGGTTGCGCTCGGCACGTCGACAGATTGTCCGTGCCAGGTGGGTCCGGGCCGATGCCTCGCCACCACCGGGCAGGATAAACGATGTCAGGTCCGGCAGGCGGTCGTTCATCTCGTCGATTTCATTTTCCAGACGCTCGATATCCGTGGCGGTGACCACGGGAGTCCCGTCACGCCGGTCCTCCGGCAACACGGCCAACTGTGATCCCAGGTCAAACAGTTCATTCTGGATCCGCAGCAACCGCGGCAAAACCGGGGATTCGGCCCCGCGCAGGGCCTCGGCCACCAGGCCGATTGCCGCATTCAGTTCATCGATTGTCCCGTAGGCCTCGATCCGGGGGGCAGATTTTGACAGTTGCTGGCCACCGGCGAGGCGCGTCTGCCCGGCGTCACCGTGCCGGGTATAGACCTTGTTAATTCGTACCAACTTGGACGCTCCTTGTTGTGCGCTGTCGGGCACAGTCGACCTGCCCGCGAAGCTGTGCTTTCAGTTTGCCAAATCGAGCGGCCGCAACGGGGGGACCGTGCCCAGGCAGGATCGTCTTTGGCTCCAGGTCCAACAGCTGCAGTGCGCTTTTCTGCCCGGCCGACAAATCGGCTGTAAACACCGGCACTGGGCCCCGCAGGCGGCCGAACGTTGTCACCAGCGTATCGCCCGACATCAACCACCCCTTGTCGCGGTGCCACAGGCCGATGCTTCCCGGTGTGTGGCCCGGGGCAGCGACGACCTGCCACGGGCTGCCGAATAACGGCTGGTCATCGGCAAGGTCCTGGACGCTGCCGACGCGCAGCCTGGCGAACCGGTGTTCGAGCTCATGCAGGGCGCGCCCGGCCAGGCCACCGTAACCGGGATGTGGCTGCTCGCCCCTGAGGAAACAGGCATCGTCGATATGGGCCAATACAGGTACGCCGATCCGCGCAAACTGGGCAGCCGTGCCGGCATGATCCGCGTGTGCGTGGGTCAGGACAACTGCTGCAAGACTGTGCGGAGGGATTCCCCGTTTGTTTAATTGCCGGCAGATCCACGGGAACATCCCGGCGGCGCCGCAGTCGACCAGAACCCAGCCAGCCCGGGTCTCAATCAGGTACAGGTTAAGGACAAATGAAAACGGTATTCGGACCGGCCGCACCGTCAGTGGTCTGCGCCGGTTGCCACCGCCGAGCGGCTGCTGCGCTCGTTCGAGATGACGGCGACCAGTTCTGCCACGGCAGCATCCAGGTCATCGTTGACGATCCGGTATTTGTACCTGTCCGCCCGCTCCATTTCCTGCATGCTGACCTGCAGACGACGGCGAATATCGTCCTCGCTGTCGGTCCCCCGCCCGCGCAGGCGTCGCTCCAGTTCCTCGGCGCTGGGCGGCAGGATAAAGACACTCACCGCATCCGGCAACGCGTCGATGATCTGCTCGGCACCCTGGACATCGATTTCGACCAGCAGGTCAATGCCATCGCTGGCTGCCCGGTCGACTTCGTCACGACTGGTGCCGTAATAGTTGCCGTATACATTTGCTGATTCCAGAAAGCGGTCCCGGCTGCGCAGGGATTCGAATTCGTCCAGGTCGACGAAGAAGTAATCGTGGCCGTGCTGCTCGCCGTCCCGCTGGCACCGCGTCGTATGACTTACGGAAAAACGGATTCGGTCCAGTTGTTCCAGGGCGCGACGACAAATTGTGGTCTTGCCGGTCCCACTGGGTGCACTGACCACAATGACAAACGGCCGATGAATCGGGGGCTCCATCGATTCATTCTATATTTTGAACCTGTTCCCGCAACTGTTCGACGGTTGCCCGCAGGTCTACAGCGATCGTTTTGGCATCAATCCACGCCGATTTTGACGAAATGGTGTGGATCTCGCGACCCATTTCCTGGACCAGGACATCGATCTTGCGACCCACCGGGCCGTCGGCCGCCAGCATTTCCGCCGCCGACTGCAAGTGGTGGTCCAATCGATCCAGTTCCTCGGTAATATCGCTGCGCATCAAGAGCGCCGCCAGTTCTTCCTCGATCCGGCCCGCATCCTGGACCGAAATTCCCGAATCCTGGAGTTCCCTGACCTTGTCAGCCAGCACCGTTGCACGGGCGGCCTGTTCCGACGGCCGGCCCGCGACCAGCTTGTCCAATCCGGCGCGAATGTCGTCCAACTGCCCGGCCAGGACCTGGTGCAATGCCAAACCCTCGGACCTGCGGGATTCGATCAGACTTGCCAACGCTGAACGGGCCGTATCCAGGACAAGCTGTTCGGGCACCACCGGTCGCGCACCCTGCAACGCGGACGCATCAACGGGCAGCGCGCGCCCAAGGGCAATGCGCTGGCGAAACTGCTGGGACTTGAGCCGGTTCAACTGCACCGGATCCAGGCTGGCGGTGCCAGATCCCTGCTGCCCTGCTTCGACGCGAACGTCGACCTTGCCGCGGTTCAACCGCTTGCCGACCAGTTGGACCAGTTGATGCTCCAGGGCCAGGTTGCGCGGGCTGGTCGAAACGCGAACGTCCCGGCCCCGCTGGTTCACCGAGCGCATTTCGACAGCGATTGTCCAGTTCCCATCCCGTGATTCGGCGCGGCCGAATCCGGTCATACTTTGCCAGTCAGGCATTCAATTGCACCCTGTCCACATGGTCCGTATTCATACCGGACGCCCACCATATGCAATGACCTGCTGTCAAGAAGAACAATGTCGCCACCTCGCCATCGTAGAAATTCAGTTCAAACATCCCTGCAACCGTCATGGCGGTCAGAATAGCAAGCGCGGGCGCACGCCGTTGGACTGCAGACCTCCAGACACTGATAGCGATACCAGCCAGCAGGGCCAACCATCCAATCAGGCCGATAATTCCGCTCTCGGCAAAAATGTGCAGAGGGACGTTGTGGGCATGCGCGGTACTTCCGCCTTTGGGCGCTCGCGTTTTGGCTTCGGTTGTGAAACGCCCGGGCCCGACCCCCAGCGGATGCTCCCGCCCCATTTCGATCGCAGCATCCCACAACTCAAACCGTCGACCGACCGACCCGGCATCATTGTTGTACTGGTGGACCGCAAATTCAACCCGTGCCTTGGTCGCCGGTAACACCATGATTGCACCGGCCGCCACGGAAACAGCGACCAGCATCGGCCAATACCGACGGGGGCGCAGGACCAAGAAAGGCAATACAGCGGCCATTGCACCCAGCCAGGCGCTGCGGGTACCTGACAAAAGCAGCAGCGCTACCGCGATCGCAGTCGAAATCTGGCGCGGACGGCGCTCGCCCACCGGCACCGTACCGAACACAAGCATCAGCATCGAGACGCCACCCAGCGTCAAAGTCAACCCCAGCAGAGAACCGGTCATCCACAACGACTTGCCGCGCCAAAAAAACTCCGGCGCCGCTGGCAAGCCCCAGGCCGCCAGGTCATACCCGAATACCGTCGCAATCGCGTACACCAGATTGAGGCTCATCGCGCCAAACAGTATCCATGCGCCGTCGCGATTTCGGGCGAGCACGCCTGTTGCGCCCCAGGCAAGGGCAGCCAACCGCCAGTCCTTGGCCAGGTGGCGAGCGCTGACAGCGAGGTCCGGCGACCAGAGAACCGCCAGAATCCGCGCAACCAGGTAAATCAGAATCCCCCATCCCCAAGGCGCCAGCTTGAATTCGCTGAAATGCCCCTGGCGCAACCGGTACAAAAGAAATGCGCAACCGACACCCAGAAACAGGTTCAGCGGAAATATCCCGAGGAAACAGGCACCCGCCAGAGACCAGGCGAACAACGACTCGACGCGCGCGCTGGAAAGCTTGTTTGCAATCTCCACGGTGGTTACTGGGCTGACTCGATGACTTCAGCCGGATAGACGGTTGCCGTTCCCAGTTTCTGTACGACCAGGCCGGCACAAAGGTTCGCAAATTTCAGGGTCGTCTGGATGTCGACGCCCAGGCCACGCAGCACTGACACAACTGCAATCATGGTGTCTCCGGCACCGGAAACGTCAAATACCTGCCGGGGCACCGTCGGGATGGTGCCCGCACCGGCGGTATCGGACATCCAGACAACGCCGCGGGCCCCCAGGGTAACAAAAACCTCGCTGAATTCCGCCGCATCGAAGAACCGACGCACCAGTTCGTGGTCATCGATCGATTGCTCGGGCGGAAGCCGCAGGAAGTCGCGCGCTTCCTGCTCGTTGGGTGTCGTCCCGCCAGCGGAACCATATGAGGGGACGTGGTGCGGAATCGGATCAACACAGGCATAAACGCCTGCCGGAGTAGCCGCGATCAGGTCGCGACTGTGTCCGGGATCCAGGACACCCTTTGCATAGTCGCTGAACACGATCGCCCGCGTGTCTGGCCCGCAGTCAGCTACTGACTGCCGGATCTGGCTGACGATCTGATCCGACACGCTGGACGTCGTTTCCTGGTCGACGCGAACAACCTGCTGGCCCCGACAGACAACGCGGGTCTTGACCGCGGTCCGCCGCCCGGGTTCGACAATCATCGCCGCGTCATCAACGCCTGCTGCGGTCATGGCCGCCCGCAAACGATCGCCTTCGGGGTCGTCGCCAACAACACCGATCAAGACCGGTCTGGCACCCAGGTCAGCCAGGTTCCGGGCCACGTTGGCAGCACCACCCAGGCAATCGACCTGTCGTTCAACCTTGACCACAGGAACGGGTGCCTCGGGACTGAGCCTGCGGCTGTCACCATACAGGTAGACATCCAGCATCACGTCGCCAACCACCATGACCTGAGTCCCGTTGATGCGGTCCAGCAACTTTCTTGCGGAGTCCTGGTCAATCAATTGAAATTCCTTACCTGTCGACCGCGGTCCCGATTCGCAGGTCCCCCAGAACCTGGACCACGGTGACCGATTTCATGCAGTCGTGGTGGCCCAATGGGCATTCGTCGCTGCCAAACGGTGAACACGGCTGGCATTCGAGCCTCGCAGATGTCGCAGTGTGCTCACCCCATGGTACATATCCCAGTCGTTCATTGGTAGGGCCATAGATGACGTGGACCGGAATGCCGAGGCCAGCGGCCAGGTGCGCCAGGCCCGTGTCGCCGGCAACGACACTGTTCAACAACGACATCTGTCGAGCCAGGCCTGCCAATGGACGGCCAACCCATTGGTCGTCTTCCGGTTCAGCAAGCAGCTGGATGTCAGCGGCTTCACCCGCTCCGCCGATCCAGGCAACGGAATAACCACGGGACCGTATCTGTGCCGCCAGCTCACGCCAGCGATCAACAGGCCAGCGTTTCGTGGCCCAGGCTGCACCTGGCACCAATCCGACCATCCGCGTTTTGTCAGGATCCGCCACTTGCAGCCACGCACCATTGATGGCGGGAACGCCGATGGCGTCGCAGAAACGATCGACAACGTGCTGCATCTGATCGACAGACGAACCACCGATTATCCGACGGCGCACGTCAAGTTGCCGATCGTACTGCACTGACGGAATCCAGAACATCAGGACCCGCATCAGCCGCGAACGAATCGACCCGTGCAGGTCGACCAATCGGGACGGCCGCCAGGCCCGTACAGTGCCTGCCAGCCGGACCAGATCCACCAGTCCGGCAGCAGGGGCAAGCTCAATAACATGCAGCCCGGTTACCATCCGGGCCATCCTGGCGTATTCTGATTTTGTAACGAGTGCGACGGCGGTGTACCGGCCCGACCGGATCGCGGCAGCGGCGGCGGCGCATGCCAGGATGACATCACCCATTGAACTGAACCGGATCAGGATCAGCCGCGAGCGCTCCGCCTGTTCAGGGGCCATTCGCCGGATCTATGTCCGAACTGTCCCCGACTGGCCGGGCCCGATCCAGCAACAGGACCGGCGTCCCATCCTCGACCGGATAATCCAGATTGCATTGGACGCACCGCAACACCGCCAGATCAGGCAGTTCCTGCAGGCCGGACTTACAGTCCGGACACGCGAGGATTTTCATCAATTCCGGTGGTATCACCGGGCACCTCCTGGGGTTCATGGTCCTGGCCGATGTGCAGAAAAACCGACGGGGGGCCGTTGGCCGCCAACGCCACAAAGTACACCGTCACGGCCAGCGCAAATGCGATCCAAGCGTACAGGGATGCGGCAACACCCAGCCAACTGGTGACCAGCCCCCAGACAATCAGCCAGATCGCCAGGTCTGCTGCCGGCGCCAACCGATGCCACAAAGGAACTCCGGGCCTGACCAGCGGCACGACATTGTCCGGCATCCGCGACTCGTCCCAGATCTTGCGTACATTGTCGGCCAGACGCTCACGTTCGCTCTTGCCAACTGCGGACAGAACGGGACAACCGCAATACGGACACTGGGTGTCATCCGGGCTGGCTGTTCGCTGGCAGTTGACGCACCTCATGATCGAAGCTGCAGCATGACGGCCAGGCCTGCGGCAACGGCAACCGGTGTTCGCATCACAAACGGGCCCAGTTTCGCAGTGGGAAAAAGATCCATTTCATCATCCTGCCACCCTCCCTCGGGTCCGACAACCAGTGTGTCGGCATCGACGTTGGCAGCCAGGGCTACGGCAGCATCTGGCGCCAGCATGGTCGGCCTCCGTTCGCTGCAGATCTCCGTCAGCGTGGTCATTGGAACCGGGTCGTCGACGGTCGGCAGCCACGCATTGCCCGACTGCGCGCAACCGCTGCGAGCAATGCGTATCATCCGCTCCGCGTCCCAGCGCTCTGGCTTGCCAGCGTCACGGCTGCGTGCCGCGATGACCGGAATGATTCGTTGGGCACCAAGCTCGGCGGCGCGCCGTATGCTTTCTTCATTGCTGGACCGGGATCCAATTCCAAACGCCAGCCAGATTCCCGTCGAAGCCTGCTGGCTGACAGAATCCAGCTCGATTTCAGGGGTACCATTCCACGCACCGACACCGACCCGGCCGGCACCGTCCAGGAGCTGTACAGCTTGACCAGCGCGCTTTCGCAGAACCTTGCTGGCGTGCCGGAACTCGTCCGGCCCAAGCCAGGCACAGCCGTTGTCAATCCGCTCAGCCCAGATCCATGACATGGCAAGACCCCGTCGTCACGCCAGCGGCGGATCCGATCAGATTTTCTCGAAAACCAGGGCACACCATTCGTCTTCGTGGTGTGCATTGACAAAGCTGATGGGCAGTTGCAGGAACTCGTGTTTGATCCACGCACCCTGGTTTCGCAACAAGCCACTGAGGATCAACACACCCTGTGGTGCCAGGCGATTGACCAGGTCGTCTTTCATCGAAATCAGGGTATCCGCCACGATGTTGGCCATGATTACGTCAAATGTCTCGCCCAGCTCGTCCAGTCGCTCGTCGCTGATCTCGACCTTTTTATCGAGGTCATTCAAACGAACATTGTTCTGCGCTGCTTCAACCGCCTGCAGGTCGTTATCAATGCCCAGCGTTCGTGGTGCGCCCAGCCGAGCCGCCACCAGGCTGAGGATCCCCGACCCTGTGCCGACGTCCAGCATGCTGAAAATGTTCTTGGCCGGGGCGTCGTCCAACGGGAACAGGACTTCGTCCTCCAGGGCGCGCACGCACAAACGTGTGCTTGGATGTTTCCCGGTGCCAAACGCGATCCCGGGATCCAGTGAAATGGCGGCCACCCCTGACGGGACAGAACCGTCCTCCCATGATGGCCGTACAAGGATCCGGTCCGACACCATCAGCGGCTTGAAAAACCGCTTCCAGCACTGGCTCCAGTCCGCGACTTCGGGGACCCGCTGGTCCAGGACCGGTGGTTCCGACGTTGGAAACAGCGCAGCCAGTTCGTCCAGGTAGGTATGCAACCGTTCTTCCAGATCACCAAAACCTTCTTCGCGAAAATAGGCGCGGATCCACAACCAGCCCAGTTGCCGACGGTCCCGATAGGCATCGTCTGCATCCAGGTCCTCGATGACGACACCGTTGGAGTCCTCATCTATCAGAAAATTTGAAATCGCCTCGACCAGTTCCGGTGGCGTACATAAACTGACCTCGATCCAGTTCGGCGAGGCCACAGCTGCTTCAGGTGCCATAAGTCAATGCTTCCTTGGCTGATTGGTAAAGCTTAAGATCAGATGTCAGTGGACCGGGTTGAATGGATCCACCAGTTCCAGGTTATTTCGTTACTTCCAATAACCCAGCCCATATTGTAATCAGAATCCGTGCGCCCACGCAGGAGGAAGCACAACCCCGGGCGCCCCCCAAGGCCTGTACGCGGTTTTCCGGCTAGACGGCGCAAGCTGACAAAAGCTGAATATTACCGGCGGTGGTGCGACTTCGCGGCGCAAATGATCGCTTGGTCCGGGTGGTTTGCGTTGGGCGCAAACCCCCGGCCGGGCAATCAGACCGATTCGCCGCGCCTATCTGGTCCTGCCGGGGCCCTTGCGCATTCTGCCGTCCACGATTCCGACATTGGCAAAGCGACGCCTGAAAATCCTGCGTTGTAAGATAGCACCATGCCTGAGGGCCCTATATGATTGTTTGCTCGAAAGATCTTCTGGAACCGGCGCGATGAACCTGAAAGATGACCAGCCACCAGCGTCTTCCTCGTCGATTGACAACCAGGAGCTGAAATCCGCCGTACTGTTTACCCTGGCTTACGGCGCAGTGTTTCGGCACCCTATTACCGTTGCGGAGCTCTGCCGCTTCATTCCCGTACCCACCCCGCCCGCGGCGGTCCTGGCCCGCGCGCTCGAGGATCTGGCGAACCAGGGTGTCCGACGTTCGGGCAGTTACTGGACACTGGACCGTGACAACGAGTCCTTGCACCTGCGAGAAAGGCGAGTCAGTCAATCGCGGCTCCGTTGGCCGACCGCAATAAGAGCTGCTCGGCTGGTGGGGCGGCTGCCATTCGTGCAGGCGGTTGCAGTGACAGGATCGCAAGCCGCCAACAACGCGGACGCCGACAGCGATATCGATTTAATGATCATTGCCGCCCCGGGCAGGCTCTGGACAGCGCGATTTTTCTGCAAATTATTGAGCCGAGTTGCCCGGTTCGACAACTGCCGCGTTTGTCCGAATTATTTTGTTTCCAGCCAGGCCCTGGAACTGCCGGAGTCGCAGCACAATTATTACGTGGCCAGGGAAATAGACCAAATGAAACCCGCCACAGGCGCCGCGCTGGTCGCGGAATTCCGGAAAGCCAACGGTTGGTACCGCTCGTTCCTGCCAAACGCGGAACCCGACGGGCCACCCGTGACGCCCGCCAGACCATCCCGACGTAACCAGAAGCGGTCTGCGGTAAGCGAACGGGTCCTGTTTCATATCCAGTTCAACTTGGCAGCGCGGTATGTCAGGCGCATCTATGGCGTGGGATCAGACGCTTTATTGGCCGCTTTCTTGCCTGATCAACAAATTTCGATCCTGGGAGGATATCTGCAATTCATATACACAGCTTTAACAGAGCGCCTGATCAACGCTCAGAACGACCAATCGTGGAGGGACCTGTTTGACAAATTGCTCCCCGCAAACCAGATTCACGCACCAGAACAAGAAGACCGTGAATTTCGCGCCTGGTTCCAGGACACGTACGTCGGATAACTGAATTTAATACCTGGTAACCGGACTCCCTGTTGCCAACACAGAGCGCGAGCCGGTAACGATTACAGTTGGCTGACGATGAAGTCTTGAGCCACGCTTTATGGCAAGGCGCATTATCGCCGGGTAAAGGTAAAGTGTGATCAACCGAAACTTGCTTCCGACTTCAATCAGGACGGCTCCGCAACTCCAACCTGAAAAGTCGGCACCAGCGATCTTAAGACTGACTGGATTTCGGACCGGTCGCCCTTTTCAGCTGCGGCTATCAGGTTGTTCAATTCGCCGTCCAGCCAGTCGGCGTCCGGGGATTGTTTGCGGGCGACAAAGATCTGGCGATGCTGGGAAACATCCGTTCCTTCCTCGTCTGTCAGCAGCTCTTCGTATAACTTTTCACCGGGACGGATGCCGGTATACACGACCTCGATATCCCGGCCCGGTGCCAGGCCCGACAGCCGAATCATATCGTTGGCCAAATCCAGGATGCGTACAGGCTCACCCATATCCAGGACATAAACATTTCCATTGACTCCCAAAGCACCGGCTTGGATCACAAGCTGGGTCGCCTCTGGAATTGTCATGAAGAATCGCACCATTTCAGGATCTGTGACCGTAATCGGCCCGCCCGATTCTATTTGCTCACGAAAAAGCGGCACAACACTGCCACGGCTGCCGAGAACATTCCCGAAGCGCACGGATACAAAACTTTGCTCCGATTTGGCGTCTTGTGCCATTCTCGCAACAACAAGTTCCCCGACCCGTTTGGAGGCCCCCATGACCGACGTTGGGTTGACCGCCTTATCAGTAGAGATATTGACCAGACGGCTGACCCCGTAGTCCAGTGCCGCCCTGGCTACGTTCGACGTCCCGATAACGTTGTTCTTGATCGACTCTTCCGGATTACATTCCATCAACGGAACATGTTTGTGCGCGGCAGCGTGAAAGATGACATCGGGCCGGTACTCGGCAAACACCCGTCTCAGGCGGTCGTCATCCCTGACATCGCAAATTATAGGTACCAGTTCAATTTGTGGCGATGACGGTCGTAACTCACGGTTGATCTCGTAAATACTGTTTTCGCCGCGGCCGAGCAGGATGATTCGCGCCGGAGCAAAACGCGTCACCTGTCGCGTGATCTCTGACCCGATCGACCCACCTGCACCGGTAACGAGGATCGTACGATCTTGGACATACCCCGCAATCCCGCGTTCATCCAATTTTACAGGCGCGCGGCGCAGCAAATCGTTGACGTCGACTTCTCGAAGGGCGGATATCGAAACCTGACCGCTGAGCAACTCGAAAATTCCAGGAATGATCCGGTATTTCACATCCTGCGATTGAAGTGACTGGACGATCTTGCGGACTGTCGACCCGGAAGCTGAAGGCATGGCAATAACAACTTCGTCAACATCATGTTTCTCGGCAATATCCGGTAACGACTCCAGGTCGCCCAATACCTTCAAGCCGGCTATGCGCTGACGGCGTTTGGCCGGGTCGTCGTCGACAAAGCCGACCGGTCGGTGCCCGGCTTCCGGGTGGCGCAGCATTTCCCTGACAATCATCGTGCCGGCTTCGCCCGCTCCGACGATCAGGGTCTTGTGAATCGGCTGACTGTACCTGCGCCCCCGCACCATTTCGGCCGAAGTGCGCATGCCCAGCCGCATCCCCCCAAGCACGATCACGGCAAACATTGCCTCGATCAGCGGCACGCTGCGGGGAACGACCTCCAGCCCTTTACGTTGCAGAATCAGGACGGCAACTGCGCTGACGGCGGTGGCAATAAAGACCGCCTGGATCAACATGCGAAGATCCTTCACGCCCACCTTCCGCCAACTTGCGCGGTGGGTCCCGTGCCACCACAAAACTATCCCCTTGACCGGAAACGCGATACCGGCAAGGACCCACATGGCTCGATGATCCCAGGCAAATTTTTGATCCAGACGAAGCCAGAAGGCAACCGGCGTCGCAATTACGCCCCAAAGAAGCAAATCCAGGCTTAATTTCAAGGCAGGCAGCCATTTCAATAAGCGTGACGGCTGCCTGGACTCGGGGTCGGAGTCAGTAGGAGACTCGGTCACCGATAGAACTACGAGGTCCCGGTTTCCGTCTGCCGGAGCCGGTCCGACAGGACGCGCTGACTCTCGCGGATGACCAGCACGACCAGCGCAAACCCAAAACCCAAGACCATGCTGATAATCACGATCATGGTCTTACTGATTCCGCCACGGGGAATTTCTGGCGTCGCCGCCGCGTGCCGAACCTGGGTCGGCCGGAATTCAACAACGTTCATGTCGTACCGGATCGTCATGGCCCGGTTAAGAAATGTTTCGACCGCTCGTTGTGCGGCGGCGCGTTCCATCAATAAAGTACTTGCCAGGAACGGGTCGCCGCGAAAAACATTCGCCGACCGAATCGCATCCCCCATCTCCTGGATCTGCAATTCCAATCCGGCAATCGTTTCATTCAGCCCATCCAGTCGCAGGCGCATTTCCGAGAGCAACTTGTCATGCAGAATCGAATGTTCCTCGACAACGGCTTCCGCCGCCGCCTGGGCATGATCGCGGACAGCGGTTGGTTCATATCCTTCGGCAATCATAACGACTGACGCGCCGTCCCTGATGACATCTGCAATTCGCGGATATGGACGAATTTTTTCGGAATCCTCGTCGACATTGTATGTAGTCAGCAAGCGCCCCAACAGTTCGCCAGGGTCCTCAATCAACTCGCCCTTTTCGTACCAGCCGATCTGCACAACGGCACGGCTTTGATACAAGGGAGGACGCACCAACGCCAGGGCCAGCCCTGCCAGGGTAACCGCGGTCAACGCGGCAATCATCCACCATCTTTGCCGATGAGCCGCAACAAGAACATCGACAAGGTCAATTTGACCCGTAACCGTCGCTGACCCTGACGGGTTTTGAGATGAGCTGTCGGGGTGATCGTCCAACGAGAATCTCTTTCAACTGTTAAAAGTGGTAATGACGGGAACTCGTTTGTCCGAACGCCATCTTCCAACCAAACGAAACAACGTACCAAGGATATTCCACACGTGCCGTAGAACCAGCACACGCCCGACTTGGTCGCACAATTACACTGCGTTGCTCGCGAGACTTCGGACAATTGATAATCCGATAACAGAGCGACATGATAATATAGCAGGCAAGTGCGGCAGGCTGCTACGCAGGCGGCGGCTGCGCATACATTACATTACGATCCAGCGACCGGCTGGATATCGTTAAGCTTCGCGCCAACCAAAACATTCTGGGAACCCGATAATTAACTGTTAGCTGGAATTAAGTATGTTTGATGAAAAATCAATTTTAATTACGGGCGGAACCGGATCCTTTGGCAAGCAGTATGTCCGCACGCTGCTCGAGAACTACTCGCCAAGACGCGTGATTGTCTTTTCTCGCGACGAATTGAAACAGTTCGAAATGCAGCAGGAATTTTCCCATCCGGCGATGCGGTATTTTCTTGGGGACGTCCGCGACGACCAACGAATGTTCCAAGCCATGAGGAACGTGGATTTTGTAATTCACGCAGCCGCATTAAAACAGGTCCCCGCAGCCGAATATAACCCGATGGAATGCATCAAAACCAACGTGCATGGTGCTGAAAATGTCATCACTGCCGCGCTTGCAAACAACGTACACAAGGTCATCGCTTTATCAACCGATAAGGCTGCCAACCCGATTAATCTGTACGGTGCCACAAAGCTGGCATCAGACAAGCTTTTTGTTGCCGCAAACAATATGGCCGGTGGCCATCAGACTCGATTTTCAGTTGTTCGGTACGGCAATGTCGTAGGCTCCCGGGGTTCGGTCGTGCCATTTTTCAGAAAGAAAATTGAAGAAGGCGCTGAATCGCTGCCCATCACCGACGAACGAATGACTCGATTTTGGATCACACTGCAGGAAGGTGTTGACTTCGTCCTGACGAATTTTGGACGGATGTCCGGCGGTGAGATATTTGTCCCTAAAATTCCTTCGGTTCGCATCGTTGATCTGGCCAAGGCAATGGCACCGGATCTCCGTCACGAAATCGTCGGGATTCGACCAGGCGAAAAGTTGCACGAAATTATGTGTCCCGCCGATGATTCCCATTTGACCTGGGAATTTTCGGATCATTATGTGATTCAGCCGACGATCAGGTTTTATGCAGGCGACAACGATTTTTCCAGCAACGCGCTGGGAGAAGAAGGCCAACCGGTTGAGCAGGGGTTCGAGTATCATTCCGGGACCAATCCTCATTTTCTTACATTCGAAGAAATTCGATCATATAATGAGCGCGCTGGAAGCTGAATGATTCCCTATGGCCGTCAAAGCGTCACTCAGGATGATATCGATGCGGTAGTCGCCGTATTGCAATCTGACTGGCTGACCCAGGGCCCGCAATTGCCACGTTTTGAAGAAGCGCTGACAAATTACACGGGGGCGCGTCACGCTGTCGCTGTATGCAACGCAACCGCCGCCCTGCATCTGGCCTGCCGGGCGCTGGACGTTGGCCCCGGAGACCTGGTCTGGACATCACCAATCACATTTGTTGCCTCTGCAAATTGCGCTCGCTTCTGCGGCGCAGACGTTGATTTCGTCGATATTGATCCCAAGACGTACAACATGAGCATTTCAGCACTGGAAAAGAAACTGCAGGAAGCAGAAAACGCGGGGCGATTGCCCAAGGTCGTCATTCCGGTTCATTTATGCGGTCAGCCATGCGAAATGGCCAGTATTGGCGATCTCGCACGCAAGTATGGTTTTGCCGTTGTCGAAGATGCCTCCCACGCGATCGGTGGCAAGTATCGTGGTACACCTGTCGGCGATTGCCGGCACAGCGATATCACGATTTTCAGCTTCCACCCGGTCAAGATCATAACTACCGGCGAAGGAGGGGCAGCCCTTACAAATCGCAGCGACTTGCACGCGCGGATGGCGCTACTTCGTACACATGGAATTACCCGCGACCCCGAACAAATGACCCAAGACCCGGATGGCCAGTGGTACTATCAGCAGATCGACCTGGGATACAACTATCGTATTACCGATCTGCAAGCGGCGCTGGGGCACTGTCAAATGGCGCGACTCGATGACTATGTGGCCCGCCGCCATGAATTAGCCGATCGTTATTATCGGGCATTCAAGCACCTTCCCGTTGTCCTTCCCTGGCAGCACCCCGATACTTATTCGGGATTGCACCTTTATGTGATACGCTTGCAACTCGACGCAATCAGCCGTACCCACAAGCAGGTGTTCGATGAATTGCGAGCCGCCGAGATCGGCGTAAATTTGCATTACATCCCGGTACACCTGCAACCTTACTACCAGTCCCTGGGATTTGCGAGGGGCGATTTCCCCGAAGCCGAGTGTTATTATGCGGAAGCCATCAGCCTGCCAATGTACCCG
>JBFJWU010000003.1:0-23363 GCA_041623475.1 bacterium
AGAATGCCGAAAAAAGGTGAATCCAGGGCAGGATAAATCCGCAGACCAGCGCTGGTGCGGGCGCCAGTCTGCTGCGCGTGACAAGCACCTGCACGGCGCAACAGGCCAGCAGCAGGATCGAATAGCTGCGTCCTTCGCGGGCCAAAGCAAACGGAAACCACCAGGTCAGCCATACCATCGCAGCAATAGCAGCCGCCCGGAATGTGCCGAAGTACTGGAAGAACATGACAGGCACCACGCCGGCAAGCAGAGCGCCCCAGAACACACCGACCAGCCGCAGGTTGGCCAACTCCGGCGAGGTCATTGCAAGAAACGCGCTGGCTGGAAACTCGACAAGAAATGCGCCGGGTTGAAAATTGCCGGCCAATATTTTGCCCGGACCCTGCCCGGCAAACGCCAGGGCAATCAGTTCATCGATCCAGGGATACTTCCAGTCAATGTCAAGCCCATAAAGGACACCGGCCGCAGCGATACAGAACCCGCACATCGCCACGAGCGATTTTGGCATCGCCCGGTCTTCGACCGTTTTGTTGTCGCCCGTCAAATGGCGCCGGATTCAACGACCTGCTTGACGGAGGGCCCGCGAGGCCGTTGCCACAAACGCTGCCGAAACAACCCGGCGCGGTGGTTGCGGGCAATCTCCATGACGTTCAACGCGATAAACGCCAGGTGTCGCGCAGGGATTCGCTTGACACGAATCCAGTACGCCAACAGGTGATTAACCAGGAACAACATGTAGAAAAACCGGTTTTCCGGAAGTCGCACCATTCGACGAATCAGCGGCGTCAACACCGGCAACGCAACGCCCAGGTAAAAGAGTCTTTGCAGGTTTGCGACTTCCACCTTGTGCGGGATCTGGAGTGGCGTGTCCTGGTGGAATGACATTGAATAATCCTGTGGCCCTCCAGACCCATCCAGCATTCCGGCTTCAACCGCCTGGTCAAAGACCTGGCTGCCCGGGTATGGTTGCATCAGGGACACGAACGAATAGTCCGGCCGAACGCGCTGGTTCATTTTTAGCGTCTGCCACACTTCGTCGATGGTCTCGTGGGGCGCGCCCAGGATGTTATTGGTAATGATCCGAATTCCGTGGCGCTTCATAGCCGCTGCCGCCTGGTAAATCTGGTCATCACTGACATCCTTGCGCAGCACCTCGTTGCGAACGCGTGCGCTTCCACTTTCGATTCCGAATGCAACGGCACGACAACCGGCATCAGCCAGCAGGCTCACAACTTCTTCATCCAACAAGTCTGCCCGCTGAAGACAGTTGAATGGCAAACCCACTTCATGGCTCCAGCGCGATGCAAACTCGCGCAGCCAGGGCCGATGCATTCCGAAAATATCATCTTCGAACTCAACACTGCGAGCACCATAGCGATCGCGCAACTCGACCGCCTCTTCGATTACATTACCTACGGACCGAAAACGTACGAATTTGCCCCGGTCCCTGGTCAGGTCCGCAAGGGTTGGCTCGAAACAAAACGTACAGCGAAACGGGCAGCCACGCGACGTGATCATCAGCGGATGAAGATTATGGCCCGAAAAACGGAAACGCCTGTACATACTGCGATCCGGAAACGGCAGCGAATCAAGGTCTTCCTCGTACGTCGCAAAGCCGTTGTCAACAATTTCGCCGTTTTTCTTTCCGGATATTCCGGCGATTGACAGTCCATCGCCACCGGCCTCGAGATCTTCAACCAACCCGACGATCGACCGTTCACCCTCGCCGCGACAGATAAAATCCAAACCTGGCTGGTGCAATACATCGGGTTGATAGGTCGCATGTGGCCCGCCCAGGATAACCCGGCTTTCGGGCAACATCTGCCTGATATGCTCCGCCATCTGGATCGCCCAGGCATGATTACCTGTAACCGCCGTCAACCCGACCAGTTGCGGCGCGAATGACTGCAGCCGATTCGGCAGCGAACGATTTGCCAGGAAAAATTCGACTTCGTGCCCGGCCTGCTTCAATGCTGCCGAAATATAGTAGTAGCCAAGTTGGTCCACATAGATGTTGTTGACCAGGGCAACGCGCATGGCATCCTCCATCCCTGATTCCATCTTAGCAGCGAGCCCGAGGCGGGATACCGCGAGCCGAACCCCAGCCTGCGGCGTTTCATACAAAAGCAAAAGCCGTACCCAACCAGCTGCACCGTTACTTCCGTCGGCACCGGCGAGGACTATAATGAGCCCGTGAAAACCTCGTGGAAGTTGTGGCCTGCAGCACTTGCAGTCATCGGAGTCAGCGGCTATGCAGTCGCCATCCTGTCTGGTCGCTGGATGTTCCTGGAAGACCAGTGGCGCGAAATGTGGGTCGCGTGGTGGCGCTGGGCCGCGGTTTCGGCGCCAGCACTCGACCACCCGGGACGCCTGAACCTGCCCCACGCCTGGCAGCTGGCCATGCGACCGTTTTTCGCCCTCGGAATCCGCCCGGGAATTGATGCCGTTGCCACGCTGCTCGTTCCGTTGCTGGCACTTCTGGGCTGGGCTGCGGCGCAGGGCCAGCGTCCCCTGCTGGCGGCAACCGGTGCGGCACTGGGCATCACTTCCTTCTTCTATCTGGAAAACGCTGTTGCTGCGTCGTGGATGGTGATCGCATCCATCGCTGCATGGATCGCCTGCCAACTGGGCCATACACGAACGGCACTGTGGGTTGCCGGCGCTGCTGCCGCCATGTATTTTCAGGGCTGGGCCGTCCTGGCCGTGGTGGCAATCGATAATGTGGCTGGACTGTGGCGGAATCGGTACGGGCAAAAATTGAAACATTGGCTCTTGCGACTGGTCGAAATACTGCTGGTGGCCGGCCTGGCGGCCCTGTCCTATCGTGATATCCCGTCGTCCCACGGTACGCCCGGGGCCGTCGGTCACCTGGCCAAGGCTATTGCCTATGTGGCCGGCGGCGGACCGGGCGTGCTGGCGCTGACCGCGCTGGCGATCTGGATATACCTGCTGGACAGTCGGTCAGCCGCCCGTCTGGTTATTTTCTGGCTGGTTGTCGCCGGCGGTATCTGGCTGAAAAGTGACTATTGGGCGATTCACTATGCAACCTACCTGTGGACAATGGCCGCAGCCACGGCAATACTTAGCCTGCAACGGATACCTGCCGTGGTCCTGTCCACCTGTCTTGTGGCAGCATCGCTTGTTATCCAGTTTGCGCGACCGGACATCACGGTTCGGCCGGCGTTTGCGAAAACGCTGAGCCGGACTGACGTCGCGAACCAGGCACTGGCCATACGCACCTCCTGGTCCACGGCCGAATCGTATTTCGCAGTCCATCAGACCAGCCGAGTTGAAGGCGAAGTGTTTGCACCCTTGCGCTGGGCCTCGGAGTATGCATCTGCCACGGTTGATTTGCGGGACGAAATCCGGGTGTACAGCCGAAATGCCCTGTTGCCCGCTGAACCATCATCCTATCGCGTCGAACGCACCGACCCCGTCCACGTATTTGGCTCGTCACCGGGAGCGGTCTCCACCCCCGGTAGGGTGTTGATCCAGATCAGCGGCACACAGTCAATGGGTCGTACACCGCGCCTGTCGTGCCAGCTTGAAGACAACGGTGAGTTCGTCTATCCGTTGGCTGTCTCTACCTATAATCTGATCGTTTCCATCGGTTCGCTGGAAATCAACCAGGCGTGTACGGGCTTGCGGGTCCTGCCACCGACTGAACTGGCAGCGGTCGCAATGGGCAGCTGGATTGTTTTTGGCCATTGCGATGACAAACAGCGGCAAATCTGCCATGAGCAAGGCCATTGGCGCACCCCACACCAGCCTTTTTTCTGGTAAAAATCTCTTGACCAGACGGCAGAAGCAGCTATACTGCAACTTAGGTGTGCAGGGTGGGATATTGGAGCGGAATGTATGAAAGCAGCGTTGATTAACAACCTGCACGTCGATCATCTAGGGTTCTATTACATTTCAGCGGTAGCGCACCGGTGTGGCTGGGATGCAAGGCTTTTCCTGACCAGCCGTTCGCTGGAACAGGAGTTGTCCGACTGGCGGCCGGATATCATCTGTTTTACCGCAACCACGGGTAACCACGGTTGGGTTATCACGCTGGCCAATGAACTGAAACGCAAACATCCCCGTGCCCGATTTATTCTGGGTGGTCCCCACGCGACTTTCTATCCGGAAGTCGCGCAATGCGGTGCCTTTGATTACGTCGTTCGCGGCGAGGGCGAGGACACTTTTGCGGCTTTGTTAACCACCATTGCCGCCGGAAACGAACCGGGACCAATTCCCGGCGCACTGTATCGGGACGGAGACACAGTGCTTGATGGCGGCCTCCGGATCGCGCCCCAGGAACTGGATGCGCTGCCGTTTCCAGACCGGAGCCTGTATGATCGCTATCCCGGACTGAGCGCACAGCAATACCCGTTGATGAGCAGTTCACGAGGTTGCCCGTTTTCCTGTACGTTCTGTTATAGCCCAACGATGATGGCGATGAACAAGGGACTGGGCAAGTTCGTTCGCTTCCGCAGCGTTGACAATGTGGTCGAAGAAGCGCTGATCCTGCGGCGGAAATACAATCCCCGTATTGTCGAATTCGTTGATGACATTTTCGGTATGCACCGCCCCTGGCTGCGGGAGTTTGCTGACAAATGGCAGCGCCACGTCGGGCTACCCTTCAACATCTGTGTCCGGGCCGACCTGCTGGACGAAGAATCCGTCCACCTCTTGGCGCGGGCTGGATGCAATGCGGCCTGCGTCGGACTGGAAGCAGGTAATGACCGGATCCGGAACGACGTACTGCGCAAGGAACTGCCACGCGAAAGACTGGTTACGGCTGCCGGATTGCTGCGCCACCACGGCATTCGGTTTGTCACCCTGAACATCCTGGGTTCACCCGGCGAGACGGTCGAAAATTGTCTGGAAACACTGGAACTAAACCAGCAACTGAAACCAGATTACGCCCAGGCCAGTGTCCTGGTTCCGTTTCCTCGAACCGGGATCTACGAAAAAGCCGTTGCGGCCGGTCAGATCGCCGAAGATATCCCTGTCGACAATTTTTCGTTCTCCTTTTTTGAACGAACGCCGCTACAACGGGACGACCTGGGCGGCATCCTGAACCTGCAGCGAACGATGGGCCTGGCCGTCAAGGCACCGTTCCTGAATCCAGTAATTCGTCGCCTCGCCAGGATGTCCGAAATCAAACCACTGGTGTGGGTTTTTTATTTGAGCCACTTTATGTTCTACCTGCGAGTAAAGCGGATCCAGGCACGATATCTGGTTCGTCTGGGCATGGGTGTCAAGGAAGTTCTGCGCCGACATCGTGCCGGCGTCTACTCGCATCTACTGCCACGGGACGACAACAGACCAGAAAACCCGGTGATCACCGACGCCGCCTGACGATCCGGGGTGTCGTAATCACCGTGCTATCCTGACGCCAATCAGCGGTTTGGCAAAATCCAATGTCTCGAAAGAAAATTGCGGTCACAATTGTGCTCCTGCTGCTGTGTGCGGCGGCAACACCGTTCGCAATCCTCGCCAGAATTGACGCAGTTCACGACTCGGTTCGCGACACTCACGCTGGCCAGAAAAGGCAGGTTAAGTGGCTGGTTGCGCCCTATCTGCAACGGGGATTTGTACCTCGCCCTGACTATCCCAGCGACGGTCCAGTAGCAGACCAGTTTGGCGACCGCTGGAAACTTCTGTTGATGCCCTATGAATGGACGCCGCTGTTTTTTACGGGCAGCGAACTGAATTCGTTCCTGGCAGACACCTTGGTATTTTCGCCCGGTCCGATTACCAAGACCGCATTGTCCTGCCCGACGAAAACCTATGGCAGCGTCCAGGGGCAGGACCTGATTCTCGGTGATGATTGCGGGTATGTGTACCGGATTGACCCCGGAGGACAAATTACCGCCCGGATCCGACTGCCCCACGACGTGGAATCACCACCGGCTGTGTCCGGCGATACGGTCATTTTTAATGGTCATGGAGGAACCCACGTATTGACCGGACCGCAACTGGACTACGTTGGTCAATTGGGTCCAACCGAATTATGGGCCGAAACCCGGCCGTTACTGATTGGCGATGCGACAGATCCGATTGCCGTCCTGACCGATGAACGACGAGCTCAGGTGATCGCCGTTGGCGTCCGGGACAACCGCCAGCGATGGGCTGTGCAAACCAGGTCCGACTGTGAATCAACGCCCGTCCGATTTGGTGATGCGATCCTGTTTGGTTGCCAGGAAGGTGCGGTTTACAAGATTCGCCAACACGACGGCGCGGTATTGCACCGCCTGGAAACCAACGGCCAGGCCGAAGGCGAAATCCTGACAGTCGGTGACCAGGGATATTTTGGTACAAAAGGAGACGGTGTTCGGGGGCACTTATACAGGCTGGACCTGCGCAGCATGCGGCTGCGCTGGGACCGCCCGATGCCGTCGTCTGTGGAAACCCGGCCCGTGGTCTGCGGCGATACGATGGTAGTCGCTGCAGACTGGCATTTGGTTGGCATCGCAATGGAATCCGGAAAAACACGCTGGATCACTCGACTCGTCGGTCGATCCGAAGCCGATCCCGCATGTATTGCTGGTCAGGTCTGGCAGGGGACCAGGCGCGGCGTCCTGTACCGGGTCTCGCCAACCACTGGCCAGATTGCGGGTCGCTTTCTGACTGGCGGTGTGATTTACGAAAGCCACGTCGTTACCCACGCCGGACGGGCGTGGGTGGCAGACATGTCAGGTCACCTGTATGGTTTCCAGTTACCGGTCACATATGGCCCTGAGGCACCCAGCAGACAATGAACGCCGCGCCGGAAAAAGAGATTCTAATGGGTGCATCGCCACCATCCAGCAGGCGGATTCGGTACATACTGGATCGATAGGCAGCACCGGATTCATCCAGAGACACGGGCATCATACCCGGCGGCCAGTGGGCGGCGGGATTGTCCAACACAAAATACTCCGCCAATCTGCTGCGTTCCGGGCATTGAACGATGCCGGGGCCGTCACTGACCAGGTTAAATCCCGGCCCCAGCATGTCGGCCAGGCCCATCTGCTGCGTACGAACATTGCCGCTGACGACGTCGGGTATCCTGCCGGCCATTTCTGTTGGACAGGCAACAACCGACCCAATGTCACGGCCGGGACCGGCGCAGTACAGGCTTTCCGCCTGGTCCTGCCAGCGCAGATAATATCCCGTTGCCGATGGAATTCCGGTTCCCAACCGTGGCTCGATATCAAACAATCCCATCCAGCGGTACTGCTGGAACGGGTAGCTGGCTGGCCCCAACGCACCCGCATCGGGACCCGCTGTGGCTGCCCAGGCCAACACCTGCTGCCGCGTCCGCATCAGAGGCAGTCGAATTTGACCGCGATTATCCATCTGCAGGGATTCCGCGAAGACGAAGCCGTGTTCGGGAAATTCGACAAATCCTTGGTCGTGCCGCCCCCAGGCAGCTGCGAATGTCGATACCAGCCCCGTAATCGCCAGGACCGCAACAGCCAGAACCCCGGCACGCCCCGGAGTTCGCGCAATCATAATCAGACCGGCTGCAGATCCCAGCCCAAACCAGCCGGCGGACAGGGCTCCGAAAATGTAATTGGGCTTCAGTAACAGGCCCAGAAAGCTGAACCAAACGGCCAGGCCTAGCGCCGATGCCAGCCGACGGTCCCTGCTTGTCCGCCACGCAAGTACAGGTGACATCAATGCCAGCGCAGCAACGATGACCTGCAGCGGTAACAGCCACCGGGATCCATCGACCGTGGTAGCCAGCGAACGGAAGAGAAAATAAAACCGTGCGGCCAGGTCAATTTCCTGCCACGCCGACGACGAAAACAGTAGTCCGGACCGGGCATTGAGCCAGACAACCGGCAGAAATCCAATGACTGTCATCGCAACCGCAATTCCAATCGCACGACGGGCCCGGGGCGCAAAATAGAACAGGATCGCGGCAATCCAGGGCGCGCACATCAGGTAGCCACCCAACGAAACGGCCGCCAGGGCGCCGATCAGGACTTGCCCCCGCAGATGCAGATGTAGGCCATGGGCAAATGCCAAAGCCAGAAAAATCGCCAGAATCAGTACACCGCCGAACTCTGCGCCCATGCAAAACCAGAGGATCGTAAACGGGTTAACGGCAGCAGCGACCGCGGCCAGTGTCTGGCGTCCATCCAGGCGACGAGCTGCCAGAGCAACAGCCACTGCCAGGAAAATCAGGTGGAGAACCGGAATTGACCATTCACTTTGCCCGCCCAAAAACAACAATACGGTATGCAGCCAGATATAAAGCGGGCCATTACGTCCGATTCCGGTCTGAAACGTTCCCAGGACCGGCCATTCCTGACCAAGAAGCGGTTGTGCAGCCAACCGCCAGACGAACAACTGATCGATATATACGGGCAGGCTGAATATCGTAATGCCACCGGCAACAAGCACGGACAGACCAGCCAGAAACGCGCGCCGGTTGCTGGTCATCGTCACGCCTGGTGCTGCCCGGCCAGTGGCCGAACCGGTGGCGGATCTGTGCGCTCGATCAGCGGTGCCAGCAGCAGCACCCCAAAGCCAGCACCCGCAGCAATACGGATACCGGTCGGTCCGAAAAACAACAAGACCGTAAACAGAAGACCCAGCCGAATCCGTCCATAGCGCGCCAGCAATGCGATTCCACGGAATGTATGCTCAACCAGCGACACTTTGGAATCACCAGCCTGGCGCCGGTGGTGCGGCACGACCGCCTCGGCGATGCGAAATCCACCCGTGGCAAGGTCCAATGGCAAATATGGTGTCCGGGTTTGCTGTGACAACAGACGCTGCAAAGCTGGACGCGAGATCAACACGCATTTTTCGGTGTACGGTTTACATCCATAGGCCAACCAGGCAAGCCAGACATAAATCCGGCGCAAACTCCGGTGCGCCAACGAAAACGCCAGCTTCTGGCGAATGGCAAAGACAATTTCGGCTTCGGCGGCACGTGCCAGCAATGCCGCAAAGTCGCCGGGATCGTATTGCAGGTCAGCATCGGAAACCAGGGCATAGTCTGTTTCGACGTGGGCAAGGCCTGCCCGGATGGCCCAGTCCTGCCCCCCCCGGCGCCCGGATGTCAAAATCAGGATATCCAGTTCACTGTTGTCACGAAACTCTTCCAACCGCGCCAGCGAGCCATCGTTGCTGCCATCGTCAACAAATATTACCCTGGCATACCTGGCATCGCCGGCAAAGAGCCAGGATATTCGCTCAAATAAAAGAGGCAACACCTCCGCCTCATTGAATACCGGAAAAACAATTGTGACGGCCCCCGTGCCGACAGGTGCTGTCGCTGTCATTGCCGCCCCCAGTCAGCCCGCTCGGCAAGCTCTGGTGGCAACTTGCGCAAACGCCCGGACTTGAACCTGCCAAACCCGTAACGGTCGATCGCATCAAGCAATTTGCCAGCACCCGTTACGTCGCCGGGAAAACGGTAAGCACTGAGACCCGAAACAGTCATCATGCTGCTTGCTCCAAGCTCGGCAGCCGACGGCTCTGCGTCGGGCCGGGTGGTTCCAAAAACGCCAGCCCAGCACGATGACTGCACTGGAACACACGGATCCGCGGAATACTGCGGACGCAACCACCAGACCGGCTGGCCCGCAGAGCTTGCGACAGCATTTGTAATCGCCGTCGCAGCTCGCAGCGACAAAAAATTTCGCGAGGTATCCTGCGCCCAAAGCTGGTCATCCATCCAGTGTTTCCCCGTAACCGGATAAAGGAAATAAGGACCCGTCTCGACCAATAGCCAGTCCGAACGTTGCTGCCGCGGATGATATGCGAGGATCGTCGTCGTAAAAAGTTCTTCGATTTCAACGGCGAACGTAAACCGGCCTGGTTCAGCGTTCATTATCTGGTTCATCAGATCCGTTACGTCGGCGCTCAGATGAGGTTTGCGGTTTGCATCTGAAACCGCGGCCCAGGCGCTGACCTGACCGCCAATCCAGCACATAACCGCTGCCAGCACGACCGCTTTTCCGCCGCGGCTGGAAGAACGCCAAACGTCGTCCACCCCGACGGCAAAAGCCAGCAGGAACCAGGGCCAGGCAAAGGCTGCGTATCGCGGGACCATCGGCATCCGGGCAATCAGGATGGCAACCAGGATAGCGGCCAGTCCAGCAACGCCGATGTAGAGAAACTGTCTACCTTCCTGATTGCGAAGTGCAGCACCGACCAGAACAAAGACAGAAATTACGGCGGGTACTCCCGGGGCGCCGAAAAACCAGGTGAGGTGCTCGGGATTCCAGATCGGGTTGCCCCATCCGAACATCACACGCAGATATTCCAGTGTCGGATCAACCGGACCGAACAATAATTTCCACACGCCAAAACAGGCAAACGCAATTCCCATCCAGGCCAGCCCTTCAGGCCGACGACGGCGATCGAGCGCCAGCAGGCCGCCGGTGACGGCGACGGCAACCAGCGCAGGTGAGCCTGCCAGCAACCCCGGTATCAGAACGATGCCATCGACAAGTCGGCTGCGTGCCGCCCGACCCAACAGCAACCGTTGCTGGAACCAGAAGCCGGATAACATGATGATCCCGTAGCTTCTGGCTTCAAAACCCTGGAAAACGCCGAGCCAGCCAAACGTTGCAAACAGTGCTGCCAGCAACCGGGTCCTGGGGCGCAAATTTCCGCAAAAGGGCAACAGCGCCACCAGGACGGTCGTCGCCAGCAGGTTGGGCATCCGCAGCCACAGCTCGTTGGGCCACAGCGAATGATCGATCAATCGGGCAATTGCCGGCCCGATCAGGTCTCCCGCCAGCATCCAGTACTTTTCCGACCACGGCAACGGAAATCGGTAGTAGTAGAAAAAGACACTTTCGTCGGACCAGTAGGGCAACGCCTGCGCGGCAACGATCCGCATCGCTGCAGCAACCAGTACCAGCAGTCCGATACCCAGGCCGAGCCGCATTGGCGTCAGCTCATCCAGGTTGCCGCCCATTCTCGGCGGCACGATTGGTCTGTTCAACTTCTTGTTCACGTGGATAGTGTAGCGCGCCAGACGGCCGGTACCGGCAATGCGCGTACCGGGACCCGGAACGAAGCAGCCATATGGCAGAATAGGACCGTGATGCAGCAGTCAGCACCAGTTTTGGACAATCGGCAAACCGCAGCTTGGGTCGCTGCAGCTGTGGCGCTTTGCTCGGTGGCAACCTTCTGTGGCTGGGAATCCACCTGGCTTTGGTATGACACCATCAAAGACTGGCAGATTGCCGCAAAAATGGTCCAGCACGGCTTAATGCCGATGACGGGAACCGACATCGTTGGCATCGGGAATAATTCGGCCTATATCTATTATTGGTATGCCCTGGGTGCCTGGTTGCTGGGGCCGACCGAGCACAGTTTTGTCCTGTGGTCCAGCATCTGTTTTGTCGCCGGATGTGCCTGCTGGGTTGCAGCCCTGGCTCGACGCCCCTGGCTGGCCGTCGCCACCATTGCGGCATTTACCCATCCGCTCCTTGTTTCCATTTCCAGATTGGGCTTTGAGTTTGCATTTACACCACTTGCGTCAGGCATAACGTGGCTGTTGTACCAGCGTTGGCGTCGATCTGTCCGTTGGGCAGCCAGCGCGGGATTTGCAATCGGTATGCTGCCACAGGCCCACGTCAGCCTGATCGCCTGGACAATCGCACTGATCGCTATCGCTGTTGTCGAGGTTGTCAACGACCCTCAGCGCCGCAAACTTTCCACAGCCCTGGTAATCGGCCTGACCCTTGCGATCGTTGCCGGACTCTACAGCGGCGGTACCGAGGGCCCGGGCAGCCAGTTCCTTGGGCCCGCTCGCTACGGCTTTGACGGGATCCTGACGCGTTGGGCCAACATCATTCCCGTATACATCCTCAGCCCGGCGAAGTGGTCGCTGGAATGGAGCCATAGCTCGGTGCTCGGAGGGATTTCCGGCACTCTGTGGCTGGTCGGCAGCCTGCTGGCAATCCCGGCAATGTTTCGCGCTAAAGGCCGCAACCGCGCACTGGCACTGGCAACGGTGACATCTGTTATTGGCATTGGCCTCAAGAAGGACTATGTGCTGATTGTTCATCTGGCAGCAGCCACTTTTGTATTACTGTTGTTCGCAGGGTGGGTCCTGTCCCGCAGCCGGGCTGGCCGCTGGGCATTGGTCGTGCTATTAGGCCTGCAGTTTATCGATAGTTTCTACACCGGATTGCAAATCGGCCAAGCTGCCACGATCAAGGCCCCCGTTCATCTGATCTGGAATCCCCAGGACCGGGGATTCGGCAGTCGTTATTTTCCAACCATCGGCGGCAGGGAAACACTGCGCAAACAGGTTGCCGCAGCCGGAATTGATGAGCTAAGTGCAATGAAGCTCATCGTCGGACGTGATGCCTGGATCGGTCGTGAAAACAGTTGGCAATTCCTGCCCCGGCTGGAACCGCAACCGGGACCAGTCACAGATGTGTTTGCGGTCCGTGGCAACGTGCTGGACAGATTGATCGACCCGCCGCATCTTGACTGCGACCTGGCAACCGGTGATCACGAAAGCGGCAGTTTGATCACTCGCAAGTTCAACATGCCGGGCCCGATTCACATCCCGGGCGCCTGGCCCAAAGACGCGTTTCCCATTAGCTGCAAGTGGCAGGGCAGCGATCCTGAATTACAATTGACACGGGTCGGTCATCCAGTGTTCGACTGGGGCTTTGGCTACCAGCGTTTTGAAGTCTGCAAGCCTGTGGCCAACCGGAAATGCGTGTCGATGCCACCGGTTGACTCGGTCGGAACTTATGGACACTGGATGGACCGTTTCAGCCTGCCAGGAACATCCGGGACCGTTGTGATCAGACCGACTTTTGATGCCTCACCCGGGCCGTTCGACGCCTATCATCTGGATGTGGAAATCTACCCGCAGCCATAGCCATTATCGCCAGCGATATAATTAACCGACCCGACAGAGGCTTTCATGTATACGACCGGTTTCGCGATTCCCATTTTCGGCGTGTTCGTCTTGTCATTGCTTTACGCAATGCTGGGATCGGTATCGGCTTTGGTCCTCTTGTATTTTGGAATCGAAACCAGCCGGGCCGCAGCGGCCGGAATCGTGGCCGTTACCCTGGTCGCAATCTGGGCGCTGATCTGGCGTCCCGGGCACATCCTGGTTCGCCGCAATGTCGGCTGCCGGCTGCATAGCGTCCGTTCGGGTGATCAAGCCGTACTGGGCGAAAAGATCGCTCGTCAGGCGACCGCCGCTCGGGCTGGCCTGACGGTTCCTGCCGGATTCGTCATTTCGGGAAAATCACTGACCGGTTTTTCGCGCCCGTTGGCAAAGATTTGGGTACGTTTTGCGTTGACGTTCCTGATGCCGCGAGACGGGTCGCTGATTGTCCGTTCGTCCGTCCCCGGCGAGGATGATCCGGACGCTGGGCTGGCGGGAAGATACGGCAGCAAATTGGTCGACAACCCGACGACAGTGTCAATTCTGTCTGCGGCTGACGAGTTGTCGACGGATATTGGCGAGCCGGGCTTTGGAATTCTTGTGCAGGTCCACCATGGTGACGGGCACGGACTGGTAGCCAGTATCGAACCGGTCAGCCATCGGCAAGACCTGGTGCGAATCGAACGCTACACGAATCGTGAGTCCGCAGCCAGTGGACGGGTGATTGCGCGACACATCCTGCTGGAAAAATCAAACAACGGCACAGCCCCTGCCTGGTTTGATCAACTGCAGCGGGCTGAATTTACGTTTTCCAGCGATGTCCTCCTGGAAGTTGCGGGTTCGGGACTGGACCACGTAGTCCAGGTACGGCCCCTGGCAGAACCAGACAGCACGACGTTTGCAATTTCCAGCTATGTCGCCGGCGGCTACACGCTGCTGCCTGACAACCTAACAACCGCCCAACTGCGCAAAATGTTCCAGGATTGCGGGTCGGTTCTGCCCGAACCATGGGTGCACAACAGGCTTCTGTACCTGTGCGTAGCCGATCAGGCCCGACTGGTCCGGCAGAACCGGCCGTGGCAACTGCGGCGTCAATTGCGCCAGGCAGCAGCCTCTGCCCGGATGCAGGGAACGGCGCCCGCTGCGATCGCGGAAATGCTGGCAATCCGTATGCAGTTCAGTGTTGATCTGCAATTGCTGGCTCAGCTGGGACAGGCCAAAGCAATGAACAAACTGCGTGTCCTGTGGTCAGGAAATCCAACGGAGGCCCGTCAGGAATATGCGGAGCAGGTTGTCCAGTGGTATCCGGGATTATTGCCCTGGCGCGGATGGCTGGCCACCCGGATTGTCAACGAAGGCCATCTGGCCTGGCAACGTTACGAAGAACTGCGGCCGGAATCCACCAGCTCCGTCCTGCCAGACGACGTACCAGCAGCAATCATTGTCAGTGGTGGCGATGTCAAACTTTTCAACGAACAACACCTGGACAAGACTGCCATTGTCCACGGCTCGGCCCGCGGTCCTTTGGCGATCGTCGAGCAAAATTCCGACCTGGATAATGTTTCCCCGGGCGCTGTTGTCTGGGCTCCCGAGGCCTATCCGTGGATCGGTGACAAAGTCCGGCAGGTTGCCGCAATCATTGTCCAGCACGGCGGTGCCCTGTCTCACCTGGCCTTGAACGCCAGGGCGGCGAACATCCCGTTTGTCAGCGGCATCAGCAGACCGGATTCCTCGCCCGGCACGCCTGTAACCGTCGATGTCGACGATGCAAATGTCAACGTCGTGTTCAGTGAGACCGGCAACGGCACAGATTGATGCCGAACCGAAGACCGGTGAAACGTTTTGGGGCAACCTTGCTGGCCACCGGATTAACGCTGCTCATGTACACGCTGACCGCCACAATCGGATCTATTTTTTCACAAGCAGGATTTGTGCGACTGGGTTCCGGCGATACGTCGGTTCTGGGCAACGCCTGGTTGCCGCGCTGGTATGTGCCGGCAGGCATTTTCCCGCCCCCTGACTGGCCCGACGGAGGCCCCCATCCGCCGCGCTGGCATCCGACAATGATCTGGACACCGGATTGGTGGTGGCCTGATTTCTACCCGCCGTGGACACTGCGCAATCTCGCTGTGGATAACTCAGCCTTCGGCAACACAATGCCAAAACTGGGCAGGTTGGCATGCCCGACAAAGACGTCGCCGACCGTTGTCACAGACAGTGTCTATATCGCTGACGACTGCGGATTTGTCTATCGGCTTGATGCGGAATCCCTGCAGACGCGGGCTCGCAAGCGCTTCAGTTCCGGCTTCGAAGCACCAATTCATGTACTCGATGACCACAGCGTGCTGGCGAATGGCCATTCCCGGATTTGGTTGCTGGACCGGGAAACCCTTGAGCCTCTGGATTCGGCACCGCATAATTGGAGTGAAGCGGCGCCGCTGGTCCTGGATGACATCGGAAGCACAGTCATCCTGGACGAAAGCGGATTTGCCACCTGGCATCGAACTTCAGATCTTTCTGTTGCCAGCCGTATCCAGGTCGGGCCGGCATGTGAATCTTCACCTGTGCGCCACAGGGATACCGTCGTCTTTGGCTGCAATGACGGCAATATATATGCTTCGGACCTGTCGGGAACGGCGCTCCTGTGGTCCATTGATACCGACGGTGATGTTGAAGGTCAGGTGACAATTGTCGGGGGTGGATTGATCGTGCCGGTCCGTAGCCCAGACCGAAACGGTGACGTGCGATCGTACGACTGGGACACCAGGAAATTGCGCTGGCAGGTACCGATGGGTACGCCGATCCAGACCCGCCCGACTTTGTGTGGCAAGTTTCTGGTTGCTGCAGGTGACCACGCTCTGGCAGCAATCCATCCCGAATCCGGCAGGATCGCATGGCAAACCCGATTGTCCGGACGAACCGAGGCAGATCCGGCGTGCATCAACGACGAGATCTGGATCGGGACCATGCGTGGCCATTTGTACCGAATTGACCCTGGCAGCGGTCAAACCGTGGCCAGGTACCTGACAGGCGGAATCATTTACGAAAACAAGATTGTCGCCGGTAACGGCAGCATCTGGGCAGCAGATATGACAGGACGCATTTACCGATTCGGCGACTGATTTTCTACCGTATCGGAACAACAGCGAACACCAATTGAACGCAAATCCAGCACCGACCGGGCAGATTCAAAATCCAGAATGAAAGTGCGGGCGCCGCACCGCGATCCGTAACCACCACTAAGCGGCCCACCGCCTTTCAACACGTACTCGCCCAGGTCATCGCTATAGACCCATTCGAATGCACCACCCGACATATTGACCAACCCCGTCCGCGAGACGCACTGGTCAGACAGCCGCCCATTCCACAGCGCCACGTGAATCGGACAGTAAAACGAACTGTACTCCTCGCCCCAGGACCAGACCAGGTTGTCCGACGATCGGCACGCCGCTTCCCACTCTGTTTCCCGGCAGGTTCGCTTGCCCGCGCGGCGGCAAGCCGACTCAGCATTCCTGGCATCCGGTACAGGCATCAGCATGCCGTTGGGTGCTGTCAGTTCAGCACAGTCAATCGTAAAACCGTCGAATGGAACATGATCGCCCAGGTTCTCGACGCACTGAACCTGATCCAAGGGGTCCTGCCCGCCGGCCGCGGATTGTCCGGCCAGTTCGGTCAAAAGCATCAACATCGCTCCAGCGATCAGGACCGTCGCGTCGTATCGGCTGCCCGGCGCGACCGGCAGCACCCTGACTGGGGTCGCCATCGGTCGCTCGGCGCCAGGCCACCCGATCGCGACCACCAAAAGCCCACAGGCAGCAGCAACCCAGACAGCCGCGGTTCCGATCAAGCCAAACGCCAGGATCCAGAACAACAGGACAGCCGCAAGCGGCAAGTGCAATAACGGCACCAGCAAGAAATAGGTCGCGGCAACCACGTCACCGCCAGCCAGGACATATTTCATAAACATCGCTTGCATTCCGGCACCAAATGGAAAGGTTTGTACCTCCATCACAGCCCGAGGCGGCTCGACCGAATAAACCAGACCGACCAGAAACAGCAGGACCATCGTCACGTGGGTTGCGCGGTTGACAAAGGTGAAAACGGGCAAACTCTGTTCGCCGCGCCAGCGATGACGCCAGGCCAGCAGCAGAAACGGCATCGCACCGACCAGCAACGACGGAAAAACGACGTAAAGGTCGGTAATGATCCCGCCGAATGTTGCTGGCACCACAGACGCGGTTCCCAAAAGCGGCGTCACCAGTAATGGCAAAAGACCGAAGTACCATACGTTTGGAGTCGGCTGCGGTGCCAGGTAGGTCCATTCGGTAATCATCAGGAAAAATGCGAACCACACGGTTACAGCGATCAACAGGGCGGCGCCCATGACCGGTTTATGCCGGCGCAGAATCAATGCCAGAAGAACCCACAGCAGATGTGGCACAAGGGGCAGAATCAGAAATTGCAGCCAGCCACGAAAAACCAGAACCGCAAGCACAATAATCGCGATAGTTTTCAAGCGCCGGCGGCGACCGCCAGACGACATTAGTGAAACAACGTAATACGCAAGGATATCAAGAATAATTGCGAACAGGAACAGGGCGACAAAAAATGCGGGTTGCCCTTCCAGTGCTCCAAGATTCATTGCCGTGCCTGACGTTGCGCTGGTTTCTGACTTCCGGCAATAGCTTAGCAGCGGGTTCCCCGCGCTGCGGACCTGGTCAGCCGGTCGCCTGGGTCAAAGGTACCGGATCAGGTACGACGAGCCGCCGTGGCTTTCGGGCATCCTCGGGGTCGCCCCACGATCCGTGTTTTTTGCCGGCGATGTTGTAGATATCGAACGGCATGAAATTCTGCCGGGTCATAAAAGACATATGGCAGTTTGAGGCCTCCTGCAGATCGATTGTATCGTCATTGTGAAACTTCTCGACGACCATGAATTTCAGGAAGGGCGGCGTGTAGTCCCGTTGGTACATAAGAACCCTGGGCAATGCGGCAACCAGTCTTGCCCAGATATGCAATTTGCGTATTGCAAACAGCGGATTCAGCAATCGAACCAACGCAAAATAACGACCCGGGCCCTCGTAAACGATCAACATTGGCATCGTCGACAGCTTCTGGCGCAAGTTGGGAGACCTGAATAGCAACCAGGCGTACCGAAGCATTTTCATTGTATTGACGAAGTCCCGGGCACGCAGTCGGCCCTCGGTATGGGTTTCGATTTCCTCGAGCATTTCTGACATATGGGTCTCGCGAGACGGCAGCTCAAACCGATTCTGCGCGGCGTGCGGATAGAAACTCAACCAGAACAAATTGGGATTCTGGCCAATGAACTCGATCAGGTCGCCGGCAAACCGGGAGTTAAGGTCCTTGACCATCATCGTACCCAGTTGGACCTTGAAGCCGTGGCGGGTCATCGCCTCAATCGCCTCCAGCTTCTGCTCCTGAAGTCGCTCTCCACGTAACTGCTCGCTGACATCGTCATCAAACCCGTCAAACTGCAGAATGACCCACTTCAGGCCCGCATTTCGCAACTCAGCCAAATACGCCTCGTCAGTCATTCGAACGCCGTTCGTCGCAATCCGTGGGACATATCCTTGCTCGACCAACCGACGAATCAGTTCTGGCAAGTCTTTACGAACTGTGGGCTCGCCGCCAAACAGGACAATGTTGGGGCGCCTGAATCGACCCAGCCATCCCTGATCGACCGGCGGTAAACGATCGAGGATCTGCTCTATCGTCGGATCAGGAGAAAAGGGATTATTTGCGTCACTGCAGCAAACCGGGCAATCAAGGTTACATTTGTTAGTGACCTCGATCATGATGTTGTATGTCTTGTCCAGGCATCCGTCGCATGCGGTCCCGTCAATACAGACCTGATCCCGACACCAGACGTAGTCCCCCACAATCTCGTTCATATCGTCGAACAACTTACGGTCTTTCCAGTACAGGGCCTCGAAACTGCCGTGCTCGGGACATTTCTTCCGCATCCAAACATTGCCGTCCCGTTCGAAAAGCTCTGCCGGGATACGAGCCGCGCATTCAGGGCAAATGCTGGACGTATTATCTATTTCCGATCCCATAATTATTGCGCCGCCAGTGGTTTCTTCATCTTCATGTTGCGACCAACGTCCTGCCAGAAATCCAGTAACCAGTTCATTGCGTGACGTTCCAGCAACCCGTGAAAAAAGAAATTCTTTGTGCGGAAACGTGCCACAGGTCGGTAAATATCAGACAGGATCCGGACCCACGCGGGCACAGTGTAATCATTTGCTTTTCGGTCCAGAAACAGTGACGTAAAGTACAAAGACTCGTAAAAATGTCGCTTCTCTGGAAACAGGTTGACCTCTTCGTGGCGAAATCTGGCCCATTGCTCCAATGATGTCGGCGTTTCCAAACCCTGCTCCTGGGCCACACGAAAAAGGTCTGTCCCGGGATAGGGCGTGAATATGTAAAACGGGGAGATGTGCACATTAGGATTGATTTTCAGCAGTCGCAGCGCCAGATCGACACTTTGCTGCAGGTCTTCCCTGGTCTCGCCGGGAATGCCGCACATAAAACTGTAGTAGAGGTTGATCGGGAATCGAGCCAGGCGCTCGGTGACCTCGATAATGTCTTCGACCGTTCCGTCTTTCTTGACATAGTCGCGAATACGTGGCGAACCGGATTCAATGCCTACCGTCAATCGCTGGCAACCGCTGTCGTGGATCAGCTGGAAGTCCTCATCTGACATTCGCTTCAAACCCCGAATATCAACTCCCTGAACCTGCCACGTAATATCCATGGGCAACAGCGCCTCGGCGATGGCACGCCCACGCCGAATGTCTGTAAAAAACATATCATCAACGAAATAGATATCCTCGACGTTGTAGTTGTCGATCAGGTACTGTACCTGTGAAACCGTCTTTTCCGCCGATAATTTTCGCCAGCGCCGCGAATTAAAATTGACGTTGTAGCAATACGTGCACTGCAGCGGGCAACCCCGTGAACTTTGGTAGTAGAACGACCTGCGCCCCTTATACTCGGGCAGATATGCTTCAACATCGATCAGGCGCCAGGGCGGGTCCGGCAAATCGTCAAGCTCTGCCCATTTGCCGGGCGGCAGGCCCTTAATCTGTCCGTCGACCTCGCACCAGACCGCAGGTATGTTGTCAGTTGCCAATCCCTGGTCCAACGCCTGGGCCAACTGAAGTAGCGGGATCTCACCTTCGCCCTGGATAACAAAGTCGGCATACCCGCTGCGCGCTGTCTCATGTGGCAGGAGGCTGGCATGGATTCCGCCCCAGACAATCGGCACCTCCGGCCACACCTGTCGGACAACTTCGCACATTTCGATGCACGACATCAGCATTGGACCAGTAAAACCGGTCGCACCCACCAGCAGTGGCTTTTCGGTTAATTCTGCCCGAAGAATGTCCCGCCAATCATCACCGTGCAGGCGACGGTCAAAAATACGGACATCGTATTCTTCGGCAATTAACGTCGCGGCGTGAACCAGGGCAAGCGGGGCCGACGGCTTGGTCCGCATCTCGTCCCACTCACCAACGGTTGGCTGTAGAAGTAGAATTCGCCTCATTCCCGTTCCTTTTCCACCCCGGCGATTCGTTACCCTCATTATAACGGCGTTTGCATGGTCAGTACCCGGTTCACGCGTTCCAATTCAGGCAACAGCAGCCTGGTCCTGCTCGTCTGTAGTCGATGCAGCGGCCGCTTCGAGCAGTTGTTGCGCTGTCGCGGTCTGAGGCACATCGTGGGTCCGGATTGTCTTTTGCAATGCTCGTCGACCAATAATCGGGTCCATCCGCACGGCAATTTTCAAAAAAGTCAGGAATCCTTCGATCAGCGATCCCGGTGATACCGACCTGGCAATTCGCCACATTCTGCGGGGGCGCAGGTAAAACTGCCGGAATGCCCGCTTCTGGATCCGGTGCAAGTCGACCCCATAGGCCAATTGATACCAGGAAAACCGGGCGTAAAAGTCCTCGGTCCGTACCTGATCCAGGGCGGTCAGGCTTTCCCTGGCGGCAAGATCGTAAATGGGCGTGCCCTCCTGTGGAATCACAAGATAAAATCCGGCAAATGTGAAGGGCGCTTTAATGGCATAGTCGATCGTCTCCAGGATCTCGTCCACCGTCTGGGTCGGAAAACCGATCATGAAGAATCCTTTGGTCAGGATCCCTGCGCGGTCGCATGCATCGACCACCTTCCGGGCCTGCAGGATGTCCAGATGCTTTTCGATATAGTTTTGCAAGCGATCGGTTGTTGTTTCAATCGCGATTGCAGCCTGGTAAACGCCCATTTTTTTTAACAACGGTACATCGTCGACGTCAATGATATCGGCACGGATTCCGTTAGGAAAACAAAACAACAATTGCTCTTCGCCGAATCGTTCGATGACGCCGTTGGCGATCTGACGCATCCGTGGTTTATGCAGGTTGAAGATGTCGTCAATTATCTGAAATTCGTCAATATCGTACGAATTGGCCAGGAGTTCGATTTCCGCCAGGACATTTTCGGCACTGCGCCAACGGAACTTTTTGCCGAACAGATCGTGACAATAATTGCATTTGTAGGGGCATCCACGTGATGTAAATATCGGCGCATACAATTTGCCCCGCTTCCAGCCCATCTGGTTTGGTTTTCGCGCGTATTCGGCAAAGTCGACCAGATCCCACGCCGGAAACGGGATCTCGTCCAGATCGGCAACCGGTTCCGCCGGTCCGTTCCACGTCATTTCACCATCGGGACTGCGCCAGGTCAGCCCGGGAATCCTGGAGAGATTTCCGATGTTGCCATCAGCCAGAACTGCGACGGTATCGGGAAAGGTCCAGTCTGCTTCGCCGTCAAAAACCAGGTCAAAGTCGCCGGAATCCGTGATTCGCTGGCGGCTGGAATGGGCATAAGGACCGCCGACAGCCAATACCGACTGACATCCGGCTGCACGCAGACTTCGAGCCAGCTCGTGAGTTGCCTCTGCTTCGAAATTCATTGCGCTGATCCCGACCAGGTCGTAATCATTGCCATCCAGCGATTCGGCAAACTTTGCGGGGTCAGTTTCCTGCAGCCGCAGATCGCGAATTTCGACATCGACCTGGCGCTCAAATCGACTGCGCAATGTTGCCGCCAGGTACAGCAATCCCAGAGGAGGCTGGCATATTGGCGCAACGGCGTTCTGGTACGGCTTGACCAGCAGGATACGCATCGGCGTCCCGGGCAATGTTGCGAAGAGTGTCATCAGGCTCATGTTAGCGGACACGGCCCTGACAGTACAGGGTTTCTACTCGGCGACGTCATAGCAGCATCGGGCACCGATACGTTCGTACGAGATCAGGTCCGCATATTCCCCTGGCATGTGGAAGGACAGGAACGTGCCACACTGGGATGCATAGTTCTTTGCATTCGGGCCGCCTCCTTTCAGGATCAGGCTATCGTCCCGGCGCACCCATTCCCACAGACTTCCTGAAAGTCCGACGACACCGGTCGCCGAGATACAGGGCCGATCCAGCGTGGAAAAATCGGTCGACCGCTGGAAAACGATCGGGCACCGATCGGCCCATTCACGGAATTCATCACCAAAGGGCCAACGGTGGTGGGTCGGTCCCTGGCAAGCTGCCATCCATTCCTGCTCGGTGCAGATCCGCCCGCCCCGCGCCTGGCAGATCGCTTCGGCTTTTTCCGGCAGAACACCTACGACTGGAAATCCCAACCTGGTCTGAACCTCCAGGCAATCAATAGCGAAACCAGGAAACCGGGCCTGGCCTTCGGGGTCGTGGCGACATTGCAACGGGTCAACGGGAGTGCGGTCGGACGCGGTCCCAACCGGCGGATTGGGAACGGAACCCATTCCCATTGTTACGGCGACGATATTAATTACCGCCAGCAAGATGCAAAGCAAAGCGTACCCCAGCCCGGGTGGTCGCGGCCACGACCGCGTCCTGGGATCGACGTTGCGATCAGCCGACGGTATCCCCGACAGGCTGAGGAACACGCCGACTGCTGCAATTACGAAAATGCCATTCCAGCCGGCCAGCACAGTAACGACGATAACAGCGAACAGGGAACGCCACCGGCCCAGGATAATTGCCAGCAGTGTAAAGTAAACGACTGCGGCGACTTCTCCGTTGGCGATGATATTCCGCAGAAAAAAACTGCCAAGGTACTGGTACGCGGTCCTGCTTCCTTCCCCTGTGCCGACAGCATCAGGGGAAATCAGGAACCCGGCAATTCCCAGAAGAACAAAGAACAATGAAAATCCTGGTGTAAATGGCGACGTGCGTTGACCGATTCCGCGCCCCCCCCAACGGTGCTGAAAGGCGTGCACAAGAAATGGCGAGATCCCCCAGAAAACCGCCGGCATCCAGATAAAAACCTGGACAATGCCCCTTTCTATCTGGCCAATCTGGGAGGGATTCCAGAAGTCGGCCATTGGTTGGCCAGGCCCCATCAAGTTTGAATACGGTGCAAAAAACCACGATCCCGGGGATGGGACCGTCTGCAACGAGTA
>JBFJWU010000004.1:0-22918 GCA_041623475.1 bacterium
CTGACCGGGTCACGCAGTCCCAGGGGCGCGCGAATTGATGTCCACGCCAGCAAGCCATTGCGGTGCAGTCGTTCATGGCCAATCGCCGCCAGCCGAATAGTTGGTCGTTTGCTGGTGCGCTCGACCTCGTCTGTAATCGCGGCATCGACAATGCTCAGTGGTGCCGGCGGAATTGCCCGTCGTCCAATCCAGGCAACGCCACCGATTTCGGCAGCGATTAACAGCATCGACAGCCAGGCGGTGGGTCGCTTCAGGTCGCGATCCCGCATCGCCAACGCGATTGTCGCCATTCCGGCACAGGATGCTGCCAGGACCAAAGACCAGGAACTGTCCAGCAGGAATACAATTGGCAGGGCGATTAACGCCACGCAGAAAAAGCAGAACCCATGAAACGCAAGCAGGGCGATACGGTTTCCGGCAATATGACGAAAATAGACCGGATCCAACGTCGAGCAAATGGCCAGGACGATGACCAGACCCGAAAAAACCGCCTGGCTGCTGTTCCACGTTGTCGAGGCATAGATGAACGGAACGGCGAAAAAAAGCGACTCCTGGTGGATGGACTGTAACGTTAACGAGACGGCGCCTCTCACCCGGCTTTCAGGGACAAATCGTGACAGGCGGGCCTGGATCTTTGGTTCTGCCGCAATCAGCAACCATCCGGAAACAGACAACAGCGGCAACCATCTGGCGAACGCTTCGCCGCGGTCAAGCAGGACAAAGCTGCCCAGGCCGGCGGCAAAGCTGGCCAATGGGACGATCCGGCGCAGGAACAACCAGAATGTCGGGGATTGTCCGCGCGACTTTGGGTCGCCGAGGGCAGAAATCAGGTCGTCGGGGGTGTCAGCATTCATGTCTATTCTGGTATGTCTACTTGCCACAGGTGCATGGGCAGATCCGCCTCCGGTAGTACAAGATTGTACTGCCGCGCCCGGATATCGCCACTGCCTGCAGGTGCAGGTTCCGATTCCGGCATCGGCAGATGATGCGTGGACGTTGATCACCGATATTCGCAACATGCCGGACTTCTTTCCGGAATTTGACTACCGCTCTGTGTCGAGCCCTGTCTTTCAGACCGGATCGGTCTATTTTGTGCGCAGAAAGGGTGGGGCGTGGGGTAAATACCGGATCACAAGGCTGGAGCCGCAGGTATTAATGGCGGGTCAGCAGGTGACTGGTCCGGCAGCTGCGTTTGCGTATGTTCACGAACTGATCCCGGGGCCTCCCGGATCGATCGTTTCACGAGAGCGAATAGACTATACGTTGCCTTTCGGGTTTGTTGGCCGCTTGATCAACCGCCTGAAATTTCGAGACTGGCTGGCAGAAACCCTGGTCTATGCGCACCAAATGCTGCGGGACCGTGCTGCTTCAGCAGCCTCAGCGTCGGAGGAACTCGAATGAAACAGATTGTTTGTACAATCGCAATCGTGGTGTTATACGGTTGTGTCGAACGTCCGTCCAGGGTTGTCGAGCCGGACGCACCGATCGCGGCAAGCAGTAATCAATGGACCCAACGGGTCAACGGCCTGCGGCGCTTGAATGTGCAGTTGGAACCTGCTTTCGGCTCGCTGTCATTTGTGCGCCCAACGGACCTTCAGTTCGCCGGCGGAAACGCCTATGTTGCAGAGCAGTCGGGCCGGGTCCTGAAATTTGATCCCCTGAATCCGGCAACAGCGGCAGTGGTCCTGGATATCACGGACCTGGTCAGCCAGTCAGGTGGCGAGGAAGGGCTGCTGGGGTTGGCGGTGACCGACGGCGCATTGTACGTCAACTACAGTGGTGTGATTACCAGGCGGACCGTCGTTGCATCATTTTCGGAGGACACCGCCGGTTACGACCGGTCAAGGCGTCGCACAATCCTCGAGTACGACCAGCCATTTCCCAATCACAATGGGGGACAACTGGCGTTTGGACCGGAAGGATTGTTGTATGTCGCCAGCGGCGACGGGGGGTTCGCATATGACCCCGACGGGCACGGGCAGAACAGGGATTCGCTGTTGGGAGCGATTCTACGGATACGGCCCACTACCGACGGCTATGACCTGCCGGACGATAATCCGCTCGTTGACGGTGGTGGCCGTCCCGAACTGTTTGCCTGGGGCCTTCGCAATCCATGGCGGATGAGTTTTGATCGAAAAACAGGACGGCTGTGGGCCGCGGACGTCGGGCAGGACCGGACAGAAGAAGTAAATGTTATCCACAGCGGTGGCAACTATGGCTGGGCGGTTTTCGAGGGCAGCGAGTGTCTGGATGGCGGGGAAGATTGCGATGGCGAATTCGTAGATCCCGTTACCGAATACGGACACGACCTTGGCCAGTCCGTGACCGGCGGCTATGTCTGGCGTTCGTCGCGAATTCCTGAACTGGACGGGACGTACCTGTACGCTGATTTCGTCAGTGGGCGAATCTGGGCACTGCTGTACGACGGGGTTAACCCGGTCTATGGCCGCGTCTTGATCGAGGCGGGTGTGAATATCTCGACGTTCGGGCAGGATCCGGCCGGCGAGGTTTATCTGGTCAATTATGACGGGTCCGGCGAACGGTCGACCGGGATCTTTCGCCTCGCTGTCTCATCCCTTTGACTGCGCCCCGACGGGCTGCAGGACCGCAACAACTTCTATTCTCGACGTCTGCGGGAACATATCAAAAATCTGCAGGGACGTGGTCTGGTAGCCTGCATTGGTGCAGCCGGCCAGGTCCCGGATAAGTGTTGCCGGATCGCACGATACATATACGATCCGGTCCAATGATGTGCCAGCGACCATGGCGGGCAGGTTTTTCAAACCCGCCCGCGGCGGATCCAGCAGCAGGACGTTGCGGTCGCCAGGTATTGGTGTGACCTGCGCGCCAATTTGTCGGCGTTCAAATCGGGTCCGTGAATCCATACCGTTGGCGAGCCCGTTGGTCCGGGCATCGGCAATTGCATTTGCTGAAGCCTCGCATCCGACCACATCGCATCCGCCGGCTGCCAGGGGAATCGAAAAGTTGCCGTTGCCGGCGAACAGTTCAAATACACGCGCTGCCGGGACCTGGCAGACTTCTTCACAAACGGCCTTGACCAGCAAGCGGTTAATGTCCAGGTTGACTTGGGTAAACGTCGCTGGCCCCGCCACCAGCCCGAGTCCATCGATGTCGTAGCGGAAGACCGGATCACCGAAAACCTCCGAGGCGGTCGCGACGCCGCTAACCATTGGCAGCGCCAGTAATCCTTCAATCGTCCCTGGTTCGAGCCCCTGAACCTGGGTGATGCAGATTGAAATTGCGTTTTCTTCGTCGCACCGCAGTTCCAATTGTGTGACGCCTTCCGCCGTCAGGGTAGTGGTCAGGTTGTCCGGCCATTGACGGATCAACTGATCAAGTTCCGGCACGGCGATGGGGCAACCCTTGATCGGAACCAGGCGATGGGAGGTATGGGCCATATACCCGAGCCCGTGTTCGCCAAGGTGCAAACGGACACGGCTGCGGTAGTTGAGCCGGGCCGTTGTTTCGACAAGCGGTCGGATCCGGCCGGCGGCATCCGGGCCTAACCGGTGGCGAACCGAGCTTTCAAACAAGTCCCGCTTCAGGCGAGACTGTGCTGATTGGTCGCAATGCTGCCAATTGCAGCCGCCACAGTCTGGTACCGCCGGACATTCTGGAACGCACCGGTCTGGCGACAATTCCAAAACGGATACAAGGTCGGCAAAAACGATACGGGATTTTTCCCGCGTCAGTTCTGCGGTGACCCGTTCGCCCGGCAAAGCACCGCGAACAAAGCACAGTCGCCCGTCGGGCAGGGTGCCAATGCCTTGTCCCGTATCCGCCACACGCTCGATCGTAAGTTCAAATTCGGTCATAAAAAAAGGGGCTGCCGGCAGATCCGGCAGCCCCGAATGTTCTGTTTCAGCCTCTATTGCCGTTAGATTGCTTCCAATAACCCGGCAAACAGGCCGTGAATCAGGGTGTTAAACGTCCGATTCGTCGCCAGGTTGAACTGTCCGTTATCGTACGGTGCCATTTGTTCGTTCGAAAAATCAATCGAAGCCGAATCCAGTTTGATATAGAGGATGTTGCCGAGTGTCGGATCGCGCAGCGCAAAATACGGCAGCTTGCTGGTGACATCATCCTGCCGGATTCCGATCTCGTCCGAGTTGGGCACTGTAAACGGGTGGTTCGGCTCTTCAACGTAATCGTGCATTTCCTTGAGGTTCTTCACCAGATCGCCGTGCAGGTTTGCAAACGTTTCGGTTGTGACCTGCCCATAGTAAAAATGGTCAGCATCGACCGCGGTTAATCCGTCTCCATCACAAATCAGTGCCTGGGCACCAGAAGACGGATCATTCGGAATTTCGTTGTCATCCGGGACCTCCGGGTGGTCATTGCTGCCGTCATCACATTCATAGTCGACCAGCATCGTAATCGCGTACCAGTCGGTTACCGTTACAACGGTAAAACCGGTGGGCGAAGAACTGTCGATTTCAAGATCCGTTACTTCCTCCGGATAGGTCCAGTACGGCAGGAAGTCACGAATCGATGCCTGCGGTTGTTTGAAGTAGGCGCCGACGTCGAACTCGAACACATCGGGAATAATCCCCAGGATGACGCCCTCGATCAGGTTTGCGTCCAGCAGGCTGCTTCCCAGGAAGCCATCCAGGCCTTCGCGGGTTGCTGCGTCAACTTCCGACGACTCCAGTACAGCATCGATCAGCCCATCAAAGGCACCAGACTGAAGCAGTGTCGCTGCAATGACTGAAATAATCGGTACCAGATCCCGGGCCCAACTGATGCGGACGCCGGGTTTGCCGCCGAATGCGTCGCGAATGTTGGCCAGGCTGTTGAGGATCTCCTCGTCGATGCGAATTTCGAGATCGGTCAGTTCCGTCGCATCGATTCCGGGAATTGGCTGCGGCGAAAATTCGATATGAAGTGTCAGGATCTGGTCGCCGTTGGATCGCTCGTCAAATCCAACAACGTCATCCGACTGGTCCTGGTCAAAATATGGGGCCGTCTGGTTGGAACTGTCGACTTCGCCCTTCATGAAATTAAATGCGTTTACAAAACTGGCGAACGCATCGCCCAGCTGGTTGCCTGCACGTTGCATCTTCTGGGCATCAGCCAGACCCAGCAACTTGGGCTGCGTATACAGGACGACACCCAGCAGGTTCAATACGCCGGACGTAAATGATGTCGTATCCGGATCTGCCAGGTCGTTTTCGACGACTTCAATAATGTGGTTGATCGGGAAATCCAGATTGATGGTGTAGTCAATGGCGATCGCAATGTTCAGCAACGACGCGATGAACAAATGAACCATATCGACGAAATAAACTTCGCCCAGGTCGTGCTCGCCCTTGAGGTTCATCAGCGTCGGCAACGGGCCGAACTTGATCGGCAAGTTGCGGTAACGAATGTTGAACGCCTCGTTACTTTTGATTTCCTTGAGGACTTCAACATTGGTTTCAAAGAACTTGATGAACTCAGACAGGAAGCCATCGATTGTTCCTGCCAGCAGTCCGCTACCACCCAGTGCCTGCAGGCCAGAGGCATCCGGGGCCAGCAAGTCAAGGCTTTCGGCGACGCCAAGGATGGTCGCCAGGTTTTCAACCCATTCGTTAATCTGGCTGAGCGAATTCGCCATCAGCCAGGTGTAGCGGGCCTGGTCCAGTGAGACCTGATCGCAGGTAATTTCATTGCCCAGAGGATCATTTGGATCCAGCAATGGCTCGGCCTCGAGCTTTGCGGCCAGGTATTTGCCTTGTTCCAGAAGTTTTACCGATTCCTCAAGGGCGACAAATGCAAGCTCTGCAGTGCCCTTGCAGGTTTTTGGCAGTTCACGACCGCCCAGGCCGGCAAACCCCGGTCCGCCGGCTGCGCCCAGGCAGCTGGTCATCGTTGTCATCAGGAATGCTGCCGCGACTGCGCCAGCAAATTTGCGTTTTCTGTGCACCATATTCCGTCCTCCGATTTTTTGCGACAGTTCGCCTCCACGCCCAGCTGCAAAAAAAATCAAACAAGGTTTATTTTCGACCAGCGATATTATATTATAATCGCGTGCGCCAATCCGGTATTTTCCCTTTATGCCTCATAGTGTGGTCCTTTGCCGGTTTACTGGCGGGCGCGTTGCCGTCCTACGCCAATCCAGGACAGGATTATTACCAACGTTATCATCACGCAAGCTGGGCCCGCGTCGCCACGGACGGCGGCGCACTGGTTGATGTCGAAGTGCTGGATCGGGGCACGGTCAAGGTGTCCCGTTACCTGTGTGCTTTGCAGGCCCCTTTGCCAGAACAGGTCAGGCCAGCGTGGAAGATGATGCGACATCCCGTCAGCGGTAGCCAGGTTGTCGGTTTCCTGCGCCAGGTGCCAGAGGCCGGCTGGTTGTTTATCGTCCCGGATGCAAGCTGGACACGTTGGACACTAAGCCTGTCTGACGCCTACCGTGAAGCTGTCTGCCAGTTGGCCGCCGGTCAAAAAGCCAGCGAGACAGGATTGCGCAAAGCCTGGATTCAGTTGCTGGACCGGGTGGACCAGCGTGCACGGGACGAGGCGTCGCGGCTCGCCGCCGACTTTCCGCATTGGGCCAACGACCTGAGTGAGCCTGAGGTTATCGCGATTTTCCAGACGCTGGCGGTCTTCCCGGTCAATGACGCAGAGGCAGACCGCTGGCTGAAATTCCTGGTCAGTATTCCACCGGGGCCGGTTCTGGCTGCGGTCCTGAATGCCGCAGATGGATCGACGCGGCCGTTTTTCAGGCTGTTCCTCAATGAATTTCGCCGTCGCCGGTATACCGACCCCGCGTTTATGGCATTTTGCGCGGTCCTTCGTTCATCGGAGCGGCCGGAACTGTGTCCCCCGCAACCCGATCGACCCGAACCCGGCAGCCGTCAACGTTGACGCATTCGGGCCCGTTATAATCACAGGACAGCAAACCGGCCGTTTCAGGCAGTATTACATCGGAGGCGCGTAACAAATGTCATTGGAAAACCAGAGTTTTGTTGTAACCGGCGGCGGGTCAGGACTGGGATCGGCGACCACGTCCGCCCTGCTTGCGGCGGGTGCAGCCGTGATTGTGGCTGACCTGGCTGATGCGGATGGGCACACAGGACACGAACGGGCGACATTCGTTCGAACTGATGTCAAGGACAGCGATTCGGTGGCCGCGGCCATCCAGGCGGCGGTTGATGCCGCCGACCGCTTTGCCGGGGCTGTCAACTGCGCCGGTGTCGGCATGGCAATGAAGACACTCAGCAGGGGGGAGCCCCACGACCTGGAGGTGTTTCGCAATGTCATCGAGATTAACCTGATCGGCACTTTTAATGTGATGCGACTGGCGGCCGTTGCAATGGCGACACAGGAGCCGGATGAGCGTGGTCAACGGGGTGTCCTGGTCAATACGGCATCGATTGCTGCCTTTGACGGCCAGATCGGGCAGGCAGCGTATTCAGCCTCTAAAGCCGGTGTTGCCGGCATGACATTGCCTGTTGCCCGGGACCTGGCACGTCAGGGAATCCGGGTCATGACGATTGCGCCCGGTTTGTTTGATACGCGGATGCTGGCGATGTTGCCCGACGACCAGCGAGCGGCCCTGGCCGCAAATGTTCCTTTTCCGCAGCGACTTGGCGACCCGGCCGAGTATGCCCGGCTGGTCCTGGCGATTATTGACAATCCAATGTTGAATGGCGAGGTTATCCGGCTGGATGGCGCGTTAAGGATGCCGCCCCGGTAGATCAGGATTGGTCGCTATTGTTCGGGGAAGATGACCCCGGGGTTCATCCGTCCGGCTGGATCCAATGCGTGTCGCGCGCCTTTCCAGGCACGGTACCAGAGTTCCGGTAATTCCTTGTGTGCCCAGGGTGCGTGGTCCCGTCCGCATGCGTGGTGGTGACTGGCTGTGCCGCCGTACTTGATTACCGCATCGGTCGCCGCGGTCTTGATGACCGCATATTGCTCGTGTTCAGCTCCACGCCTGGCCGGCGCGAAAAAGCTGAAATAAAATGCAACACCATCGGGGTAGGCGTGAGTGGTTCGGCAGAGCACGCCGCCGCCGCCGCACTGCGACTGAAGTACATTCATGACGTCGTCACGGACATCGCGGTAGAACTGGTGCGCCTCGCGCCAGGGAATCGCTGTTTCAAAGGTTTCTGCAATCACGCCCCATTCGATCATCAGGTCTCGCAGATAAGGCTGTTTGAAAAAGGTATCGCGCCAGCCGTCGACCGATTCGTCGCTGTTGCTGCTGCCCGCGGCGGTTCGCGCCTTGCCGCCAAATTCGGTTGCGATTTTCTGTGCGCGCGCATGTTGCTCGTCTACAGGAAAGTCAGCCGATTCAAATCCAAGGATCATCGTTGCACCAACGGCGCCACCGGACCCCGAGATGCCAGCGCTCATCATGGCCTCAAACGGATCCAGGACCCGCAGGTGGGCTGGGTACAGTCCAGACTGGACGATGGCCCTGGCCGCATCCAGCCCGGATTCAAAGTCCGGGAAATGGAGTGATGATGTAGATTTATGGGTTGGCTGGCGGACGATCCGAACCCGGGCCCGGGTAATAATCCCCAACGACCCTTCGCTGCCGATCCAGAGCCGGTTCGGATCCGGGCCAACGCTGCCAGCTGGCAGCGTCCTTGATTCGGACACGGTGCCGTCCGGTGCCATGACCTGGAGGCTGGCGACCCGGTCATCGATTTTTCCCAGCAGGGTCGAATAATGGCCGCCGCTGCGCGTCGCAATCCAGCCGCCGACGGTCGAAAAATAGTAGCTTTGCGGATAATGGCGGATACTCAGGCCTTGCTGGCGAAGCGCAGCGTCCAGGGCCGGAGCCAGGATGCCGGCTTCGACGTAGGCGTGTCGCGATGTTGTGTCGATGTCGAGCACTTTGTCCAGGCGGCCAAGATTGATGGTCACTGTCCCATCGAATCGGCTGGACACAACCGGGTTGACGCCGCCGGTGACGCTGGTTCCGCCGCCAAACGGGATTATCGCGGCATTGACCTGGTCCGCCCATTCCATGGTCGAGGCCAGTTGTTCCAGGTTGCCGGGGAATGCAACGACATCCGGCAAGTGGTTGAACCTGCCGTGCCTCATGTTGAGAACGTCCAGGTAACTTTTGCCCGCGCCGTGGAGCAATCGTTGATGAGGGTCCGACGAATACCAATCCTGACCCGGCAGAGTCAGGCGGGACCGGGCCAATTCCGCCTGATCCGGGGAGACCGGCGGCGGCAGTTCACCAGGTGTAACGCCAAACGTACTGGTCAGGAGCCTGCGTACGCGTTCGCGCTGCTGCTCGGGGACGCCTTCTCCGGTCAGTCCCCAGCCCCAGTATTTCCGCTTTCCGAAGTCGTTGAACGTCAATGGCGAATCAGAAAATAACGTTGACCTGAAGGCCGACGCTCAGGTAACCACCACTCAATTTGTAGCCGGGATATCCCGGCGACAGGATCTGTGTTCCGTCGACGTAGTCAGCCAGTTCCTGCAATTGGGGGTCGACCGTTTCGAAACCTGCGTCTTCCGGTCCATTCGATGGCTCATCATCCAGGTCCGGGAACGCATCCGAATCGTTGGTCTGGCTTAGGACACGATCCTCGGATTTACGGGTAGTTGTGGGGGAAATCTGTCGGTATTGCGCGTACGTGCCGACCGTCACAAAGCTGTGGACCTGATACTCAAAGAAGCCGCTGTAAACGTGCGTGTCAGCATCCAGGATGTTGAAAATCCCGTCCTGCGTCGGTACAGGCGTCGGTTCGTATCGATAACCGACCGACCCTTCCCACTTTTCCTGTCCATAGGACACGCCAAACGCCGGTGACACGGTGTTATTCAATTGATTACGATTGTCAGACGGGTCCCAGACGCTGATTTCAATATCGTCGCCGAAATTGTCATCGATCAACCGGCAGATTTCATCCGGTCCGATCGAAACAAAATCCTCAAAGTCGGACGGAATCAACGTGTTGATCTGTTCTTCAAGGTCAGCGAAGGTGCGGATCAGGTCACAGGCGCCACCGGAAATACCGGCACCGGAAATGTTGGCTTCGACTGCAAAGGGTGGCCGGTATTTTGACCACTGCTTCCAGGTGGCATCCGCGAACAGGCCAAGTCCGTCGATCGGGTAAAAGGCGAAGCCGCCGCCCAGTTGTCGGGGAGTAAATACACCGCCTGTCAGGACTTCAGCAGGAATCTCCTGAGTGCCGAACGGTGAATCAAGGATCAGCAGCGTGTCAGCCTTGACGTTAACATTCTGCTGGTCGCGAAACGAAACGCCCAGGTCTACCCAATCCGCCGGACTGTACTGGATTCCGGCTACCGGTGCGAATACCGGAGGCAATTCGACAAAACCGTCAACCAGGAACGTAATATCCGCCAGGTTCGGCTGCGGGTTCAGCAAGGAGCCGATTCGCAGCTCTGCCGGCAGGATGACATTGGCATCAATTCCCGCCGATACATCAACCAGAACGTCGACACCGATACCCAGTCGCAGGCCCTCCATGACTTCGACGGCACCGCCGATGTCGACCACAATTCGATGGGGGGCATCATCATATTTCAGGAAGTAGGGGGTGGTTGGTCCCTTGATGCGCTGGTAGATAATCGGGCCAAGGGGCAGGAAGATCGAAACGCCTGCCGCTGCAAAAGCGTCTTCCGGATCAATTGCCAGCGGCACCGAACCGCCCAGCGTGATGCCGTTGACGCGGTCCGGGTTTTCAGCCTTCCTGCGTACGTCCTGGTAGAGCCGCTGGAAGGCCCCCCGAACACCGGAACTGTCGGGATTGCCGATTCCCGCCGCGCGCTCCAGGTAATTGTTGTAGCGCGTGAAGTCCTTGACGCAGGTATCATCTTCGTCGCTGGTTCCGCACGTTGACGTAATGTCACCGGAATCAATCAGGCTGAAATTACTGAAATCAAGGAAATGGTCGTTTCGCAGGGGGGCGTAGGTCATCAGCGGCTCACCGTGCATATAGGACACGACACCTTCCCGCTGCTTTTCCTTGATCAGTCCGGCCGGGTTATAAAAGAGCGCCGCCGGGCCTGCGGCGCCGCCAGTCAGCGCTCCGCCCTTACCCATGCTCTGACCGTCATAGCCGATATAGGACCATGCATTGGCCCGGGCCTCACCGGATGCCAGCAACAACACAGACAACAATGGCAACAGGAAACGGTGTTTCATTCAGGTCCTCCTCGGTGACGCTGGGGGCGCGAACAGGCACATAACGGTCAACAACTGCCGACGCAAAATGTTCCGTAAAACCCGGTTTGAGGGTACCCGATGTGCCGCCTCGTCGCCAACGCAGGCCGGGGTATATGCCTCATATTGCGGCAGGCAACCGAACGGCCGGGCTGGGCCCCTCGTACGCCACGATTCCGGGATTCAGTCGACACTGCGGGTGGTCTCTGCTAATATGGGGTGGTTTATGGCCCCCGCACGACTTGAATCTGGTGTGGCGGGCTAATCGGAACCATTCCAGAAGAGGAACAGAATGTCCGTACGAATTCGTATGCAACGCAAAGGCCGCAAGAAGCGTCCGTTTTACAGGATTGTCGCGGCAGATCGCCGGGCGCCGCGTGACGGCCGCTTTATCGAGATGCTGGGTACCTACGACCCGTTGCAGGAGCCGCCCGTCATCAAACTGGACCACGACCGGATCAAGCACTGGCTGGACAACGGGGCGACGCCTTCCGATACCGTTCGCAATCTGATCCGTCACGTTAATGACGAGTCGGCCGAAGGATTGGAAAAAATGTCCCAGCCCAAGCCGAAGACCAAGGCGCGTGCCGCCGAAAAGGCCCAGGCCAAGGAAGAAGCCGCAGCGGCACCGGTAGAGGAAGCGGAAGCGCCTGCCGAAGAAGCTGCAGAGGAAACAGCGGAAGCTGCTGCCGAGACCGAGGCTGCCGCCGAGACCGAAGAGGCTCCAGCCGAAGAGGCTTCCGAGGGCGACGCCGAGACGACTGAGTCTGACGAAGCCGACGAATCCAAAGACGACTCCTGACCAGACCGGGGGCCGCCTGCGGCTTCCGGATCAATCCCGGACACGCGAATGACCGATCGAACCCGCCCGGATGACCTGTGGCTGGAGGTCGGACGAGTAACCAAACCGCACGGGCGGAATGGCGCGTTCGTCTATCGCCCGCATTCCGGACAGTTGTCAGGAATGGACGCGGGTACCGTGATCCGCCTGGTTACGACAAGTGGTAACCGTATCGACACAGAAGTGGCCTCGATCCGACCGTTCAAGAAGGGTGGTCTGCTGGAACTTCCTGACAACCCGGACGAGCCCGACCGGTTGCGCGGCGCAGTCGTCTGGATGCGCCGTTCTGATTTGCCGCCGCTGGACGAGGGTGAGGTTTACGTCAACGATTTGTTGGGGTTGACTGCGGTCCTTCCGGATGGTCGTGTGGCCGGTGTCGTGGTCGATGCAACCGATGCGGGCAACGGTATCGTCCTGTTCGTGGACGGGGACCTGGCTGGCACCGTCCTTTATCACGCGGACTGGGTTGGCGATCCGGATTTTGATAAGGGGACCCTGCCGCTGGCGAAGGCTCCAATCGCCTCGTGAATTTCACAGTTTTTACATTGTTTCCGGAATTTTTTTCCGGGCCCCTGACGACCAGCCTTCTGGGAAAGGCAGCTGACGGGGGCCTGGTCAATGTGTCGCTCGTCAACTTTCGCGATTTTGCCGAGGGTCGACATAAGACCGTTGACGAACCGCCATACGGTGGCGGTCCCGGCATGGTCTTGAAGCCTGAGCCCATCGTCGCCGCGTTCGAGGCCCATCCCCCTGCGCCCGGGGGAATACGCATTTTCCTGACCCCATGGGGGCAACCACTGAACCACGCGCTGGTTGAGGATCTGGCTGACAAGCCGGACATTCATATCCTTTGCGGACGCTACGAGGGGGTCGACGAGCGGGTCGTCGATGGCTGGATTGATCTCTGCGTATCGATCGGGGATTTTGTGTTGTCCGGCGGCGAGCCCGCCGCCGCATGTTTGATCGATGCGGTCAGCCGTTTTGTGCCCGGCGTCCTGGGGGAGCCGGACAGCCTGGTGGTCGAAAGTTTCAGCGACGGGTTGCTGGAGGGGCCGCAGTACACAAGACCGGCAGAATTCCGGGGGCGGGTTGTGCCCGACGTACTGCTCGGCGGCAATCACCAGGCAATTGCAGACTGGCGGCGACAGCAGGCGCTGCACCGTACGCAAACGGTTCGACCGGACTTGCTGGATGACGATGCTGGGTAACCTGCACGTCGCCCTGCTGCATTGGCCAATGATTGACAAGGTCGGTGACACAATTGCGACTGCGACGACAAATCTGGATATCCACGACATTGCCCGGGTGACCCGGACATATGACGTTGGCCGGTACTGGATCGTCCAGCCCCAGCAGGCGCAGAACGCGATGATCAAACGCCTGGTATCCCACTGGACCGACGGACCGGGCGCGGCGATACATCCCGACCGCCCCAGCGCCCTCGGCCAGGTCGATGTTGTCCGTGATTTGACGGAACTCCAGGCTGAATTGTCCGGCGACGTGTGCTGGGTTGTGACAACCGCACGGGCTCAGCCAGGCGCAATTTCAGTTGTTGACCTGGCGTCGGACCTGAAATTGCGTCCGGACACGACGTTTGTACTTTGCTTTGGGACCGGCTGGGGGATGGCACCGCAAGTCATCGCCGCGGCGGATAAGGTCCTGGAGCCGATCCAGGCGGGCCGCTACAACCATTTAAGCGTTCGGTCGGCAATGGCGATATACATCGACCGAATCTGGCAGGCCCGCCAGGGAACTTGACGGGCCACACGGGTCACCCCAGCTGCAGGGCGATTTCCCGCATTCGCTGCACCTGGTCGCGTAACTCGGCAGCTTTTTCGAAGTCCAGATCCCGTGCAGCGGCGTGCATCTGCATTTCCAGTTCACGGGCCTCGTCCAGCAACTGCTCGGGGCTGTCATACTTGTGGACAAACTCGGCAGCTTCTGCCAGTTCCTCCTGTGGCCCGTCACCATAGATCAAGCCGTTGCTGATCTCACGGACGATACTTTGGGGTTCTATGCCGTGGGTCTCATTAAACTCCGACTGGACTGCGCGACGCCGATCGGCTTCGGCCATGGCCGCCCGGATACTGTCAGTTTCGCGGTCGGCGTACATCAATACCCGGCCGTCGACATTACGGGCCGCGCGGCCCATGACCTGGATCAGGCTGCGGGTGCTGCGCAGGAATCCTTCTTTGTCCGCATCAAGGACAGCGACCAGCCCGACCTCGGGCAGGTCCAGGCCCTCACGCAGCAGGTTGATGCCGACCAGGACGTCAAAGCTGCCGCGACGAAGTTCACGCAGCAATTCGACGCGCTCGATCGTATCAATGTCGGAATGCAGGTACTTGGTACGGACACTGTGCCCGTCCAGGAACTCTGACAGGTCTTCCGCCATCCGTTTGGTCAGGGTCGTCACCAGAACACGGTATCCGCGGTCGACAGTTTTGCGTATCTCACCCAACAGGTCATCGACCTGTACGGTCGCTGGCCTGATTTCGACAACCGGATCGAGCAGCCCGGTCGGACGAACGATCTGTTCGACCACCTGGTCACCGGCGCGCTCCAGTTCCGTATCGCCAGGCGTGGCCGACACGTAGATCACCTGTCCGACCCGTTCTTCAAACTCGCTTGCCCGCAGCGGTCGGTTATCCAACGCCGATGGCAGGCGGAACCCGTGCTCTACCAGATTCTGCTTGCGGCTGCGGTCGCCACGATACATACCCCCGACCTGGGGTAGGGCAATGTGGGATTCATCAATGACCATCAGGAAATCATCGGGGAAATAGTCCAGCAGGGTCGGCGGTGGTTCGCCCTCGCCGCGGCCGGTCAGGTGCCGCGAGTAGTTTTCAATACCCGGGCACCAGCCCATTTCCTCCATCATTTCGACGTCGTAAAAGGTGCGTTGCTCCAGCCGCTGGGCTTCCAGCAGTCGGTTCTCTGACCGCAGCAGTTGCAGGCGTTCACCCAGTTCGTCCTGGATCCGGACCACCGCCTGCCGCAAGCTGTCGCTGCCGGTGACCCAGTGGCTGGCCGGGTAGACCGAGTAGCGGTCAATCTCCTCGAGGGTCCTGCCTGTCAATGGATCAAACATGCTGATTCGGTCGACTTCGTCGCCAAAAAATTCAAACCGGACCGCTTTTTCAGCCTCATGAATGGGAAAGACTTCGACCTGGTCTCCCCTGGCCCGAAATGTCCCCCGGTGGAAATCATAGTCGTTTCGGGCGTACTGGATCTCGACCAGTTTCCGCAGAATCGAATCCCGGCTGACCTGTTGCCCTGTGTACAGCGACACCAGCATCCCGTAGTAAGCCTCGGGGCTGCCAATGCCGTAAATGCACGACACGCTGGCGACGACAATGGTGTCGGTTCGCTCCAGGATGGCACGGGTCGCCGCGTGCCTCAGTTTGTCGATCTCTTCGTTGATCGAAGAATCCTTTTCAATGTATGTGTCAGTTGTCGGCAGGTATGCTTCGGGCTGGTAGTAGTCGTAGTAGCTGACGAAGTATTCGACCGCGTTGTTCGGAAAGAATGATTTGTATTCCTGGTACAACTGGGCAGCCAGGGTCTTGTTGGGTGCCAGGACCAGTGCCGGGCGCTGGATGGCCTGGATCACGTTGGCAATTGTAAATGTCTTTCCCGAACCTGTAACCCCCAGCAGGACCTGGTCGCGCACGCCATTCTGCAGCCCATCGACCAGGCTTTCAATTGCCTGGGGCTGGTCACCGGCGGGCTGGAACACGGATTCCAGTTCAAACTCGCGGACCCGTTTTCGCGGCAGGGTCGTCACGAAGGCCCGCCTGCCAGTGCAGACAGGCGGCACTGGTCATCCAGGGCGCGGATCGCCGCTTCAATGTCAGCCTTGATGTCATTGAAATCTGCCATTTCTGACAATTCCATGTCATCGTCGTCCAGTGCTTCAGACAGTTCCAGCAACAGGGCCGAATGCCGGCCAAGTCGTTCAAACGCGTCTGCCGCCTGGCCGCTGAACTGGTCGGGGTCGAGGCCAGATGCGTCCAAGCCATCTGCAAAAGACAGCAGTGCATGACCGACGCGGGCACAGCTTTGGGCCAGTTTCTGTCCGGTCTTGGCGGGCAGCAGGTCGCGGCTTTCGTTCAACGCCGTACCAACCTGGCTGCGTACTGCATCGGCCAGGTTCAATGCCCTTCGACCCTGGTTGGCATCCTTGAACTTGACAATGCTGCCAGTCATCATGCCCAGGGCGTCGGCAGTTTCGTAGGCGCGGCCGCCCAGGCCACATCCCGCCGCGAACAGGATTACCTGTTCGGCATAGAACGGCTGGCTGCCAGCTGTCAGTAACGCTGCCAGGTCGGCAGCCTTGCGATCCAGCTTTGCCCTGTTGAACGTGTTTGTCATTCCGAGTTTTTCTCCGCTTGCCTGGCCAACGCGCCGCTGGTGACGCGAACTCATTATTGTCGCACGACGCTGCCAACAGCCTCAGCCAATGGTGTGCGGGGGTGGGGCCATTGCGCTAAACTGGAATCTTCCCGGAACCCATGAAAAGGAAGCAGAAATCGTGATTCGAGACATCGATCACATCGGAATTGTTGTGCGCAGTATTCAGGATGCCCTGCCGGGCTATCGGGACCTTTTTGAACTGGAATACATGGGCGAGGAAGTCGTCCCCGATGGCACTGTCAAGGCTGCGTTCCTGCGCCCTGTCGACGGAACGACCAAGATCGAATTGATCGAGGCTATTGACAACCCGGGTGTCGAGAAATTTCTTGAAACGCGTGGGCCAGGCGTTCACCACATTTGCTATAAGACCAAGGACATTGTCGCCGAGCTTGCCCGATTGGAAGCCGGGGGCGTGCGGCTGATCGACAAGCAACCCCGACCCGGTGCATTGGGGAAAATGGTTGCATTCCTGCATCCGAAATCCACGGGCGGTGTTTTGGTCGAGCTGGCGCAGCCGGCGGAATCCGCAGGGTGAGACAGCTCGTTTCGACAGCGGGCCTGGCTGCGCTGGTCGTCGGATTAGCTACTACCGCGGAACCCGCCAGCCTGTTTTCAGACGATGTCGCTGTCGCGGTTGACGGCGATTTCTATGTCCAGTTCCAACATCAACTGGAGCCCGACGGTGACGGTACGCAGCGACCGGGCACCATTAACCGAGCCGCGGCTGAACTGGCCGCACGGCCCTCGTTGATCCTCAATGAATTCGTTCGCATTGACAGTGGCCTGACCGTCGGCGGGCAGACGTCGCCGTGGGGGCAATCGAGCAACCGTTACGCATATGATGGCGAAGCCGCCAGCCTTGGTTTCAGTATTGATATCCTGGGCCTTCATTGGGAAACACCGGCAGGCGTTATTGACGCCGGTCGGGTGCCCTGGCACTGGGGCCTTGGCGTCTTTGAAAACGATGCTCGCTTCGAACTGGATCGCTACGGCTTGCCGTCCGGCAGCGGTACCCAGGATATGTTTCGCCTGCGTGTGGCCCCGCTGGGCGTCAACGTGCCGCTGGAAACAACGGTATTCCTGCGCAGTTGGTTCAACGGTCGGGCCTCGGACTCTGATTTCGTCGACAACGGATGGTCGTACGGTGTCGCCGCCGAAGGCACACCGGACCTGGTGGATTACGGCTGGCTGATTCGCTATGATCGGCATCGCGGTGGCGGCACAAATCTGCTGTGGACTGATGCCTATAACAGTTGGAAGTTCAATGCAGGTGTCCTGGAATACGAAGGCGCCTTCCGTTTTGGTCGCACGGACGACTTGCCGCTGGTCGCACCCAACGGATTACGGGTCAGCGAGGATGACGCCGAGTGGCTGGGCTGGGGTGTCGTGGGACGATACCTGCTGCGCGGCGTTCGTAAAGGCAAGGTCAGTTTCGAGACAAGTGGCATCGAGGTCGGCGCATTTTCCGGCGATGAAATCGCTGGCGCGGTCGAGGACGGGGATTGGGATGGATTGTACGCCGACCCTGACTTTCGGGTCGGCCTGCTGCTGTATCCCCAGGTCTGGAACTACCGTCGCCAGGCATTTCGCCAGCAGTTGATCAATGCATGGGGCGACCGGCTGGGAGCATCGGCCGAACAGCTCGGGTTGACCTACGACAACAGAGTTGGACAGGGAATCGGTAACAGCATCTACGTCAATCCCGGAATTGGATTGCGGACTGACAGCGACCTGCGATTCCGCCTTAACTTCCTGTATGCACGCGCAATTGCTGCGGTGTCGACGCTGGAGGTCATTGACGACGGTGGGACAACCCAGCGGTCCGATGATCGTTATGCCGATGGCAAATCGCTGGGATTCGAGATCGACACCCATCTCAGCTACCCGCTGTGGGGTGGAATTTACGGGGTTCTGGAGGCTGGAATTGCCTTTCCTGGAAGCGCGTTTGATAACGCTCTGGGGGGCGATGCAAAGACTTCCTTCATCCTCGCTCCACGTTTGACAGCCGAATTTTAATGGACTAAACTCGATCCAAACCGTGAGGCGGAGAACATCACCATCTACAAGCGGTACAGAGGAACAGCCGGAACCAAGGAGCGCGGGATGACGGGCGACCTGTGTGACACAAAATTGCTGAGGTCTGCGTTGGTCGCTGTTGCGATCCTGTTTGCTGCGCCGGTCGTTCATGCGCAGGACACCGAGCCTGCCGATGCTGGCCAGGAAGCGCCGGCAGAATCCGGTGAGGCGGCTGCAGCGCCTGCTGATGCAGGCCAGGCTGGCAATGCTGATGCCGGGCAGCCAGCGGCGGATACGTCTGCGGCCAGCGACGCAAACGACGAACAGGGCGGATTCACCTTTGGGGACGACAGTTCCTGGGAGGACGCGGATTCGTTTTTTGATGAAGAGGGCGAAAGTGCAATCGACGCCCTGCTGGAAGAGCCCGAGTGGAACGGAATGCGTTTCGGACTAGGCGGCTACTATCGACTGAATTACATGGTACTTGGCAACCCTGATGTCCAGGGCAGCCAGGACGAAGACGGTCCCAAGCAGGTCAATCTGTTTCAGCATCGACTGCGGTTGCTGCCTGGCATCGGCTTGAATGACAAGACAGTCGTGAAAATGGACATTTCCGTTGGCCAGGGCCTGAAGCCCTGCGACCCGGATACGCTGGGCAACTATTACATCAGTCCTTGCGAGGGTATCCTGGGTGCCAATGGCATCACCGTCCTGGACAGCCAGCTGTCGGACGCATTTGCCAATGTCACGTTCAATCGATTCTGGGGCGAGGTCACCACACCGGTTGGTCTGCTTCGCGTGGGTCGCCAGCCTTCCAACTGGGGCCTGGGAATCTTTTCCAACGACGGGTTGCACGAGTCCGAATTCGGTATCGCCGAATTCGGTGATACCTATGATCGAATCGCTTTTGCAACCAAGCCGATGGGTGCAGACAGTGACCTGATTACGGCGCTGGTGTATGACATCATCTCCGAAGGTACACCGGAACTGGGTGTTGCCGGCGCGCCGGAAGTCACCAAGAACTCCAAGGATATCCACGAAGGTATTATTGTCCTGCTGTACACGACGGCGCCGCTGGATGTCGGTGTGTATCAGGTCATTCGGGCCAACCGCTCGGACCGGCACCGCATCTACGCAACCGACATTTACGGGCGCCTGGATATCGGACTGCTGTACGGTGCGATCGAATCTGTCTGGGTTTACGGCACCAGCGAAGGGCTGCCGTTCCTGGACCAGAGCGACCTGTCATTTCATCTGGGCGACGAGGTCAAAATTGCCCAATGGGGCTGGGCTGGCGAGATTGGCCTGCGGTTCGACTGGTATGACTTTAAAGTCAAGTATGGCAATGCCCAGGGCGACCAGAACCTGACAAACGATCGACCAAAACCTAAAATTACGGGTATTACGTTTCGGCCCGATTACAACGTTGGTCTGATCATGTTTGATTATGCTTACGCTAACCTGGTTGAACGCCGGATCGACGCAAACTTCGATCGCTTGAACGTACTGGTTGATGACGGCGTCTTGACACCGGGGCAGGTCGAGGATCTGGAAATAGCGGCGGACCTGGCTCGCACCCGAGGCGGTGTCAGCAACGCATTTTTTATTAATCCGATTGCTGTCCTGCAGCCGACACCTGAGATCAGGACCAAGCTGGGCATGTTGTGGGCCCAATCCAACAGCGGGATCGCGGTCCTGGGTGATGGATCGCACGCGGTTTACAAGCACGATCTGGGTTGGGAATTCGATGCCGGAGTTGATTACACCTATCGCGATAAATTCGTCTTTGGTATCGAAGGTGGCGTCCTGCTGCCGGGATCGGTTTTTGACGAACCGCGGACCGAACTGGACGAAGTATCAGGACTCGATGTCCCGGTCTATGATGACTTGCGTGACAGTGATCCTGTTTATCTGGGCCGGGTCAAATTCCAGTTCAATATCTATTGATCAGATCTTCCAGGGTATTTGAAAAACAACAAAGGCGGGCGCGGGCCCGCCTTTGTTGTTTCCGTGGCCGAACGAGTCCGCCCGCCACGGTCCAAGTTGATAAAATGGGTTCGCGAAAGCAGGAATCTGTTGTCTGACGAAATTCTCATTCGTTTGCCTCGCGACGGTGTTGCCGGGTTCGATCCGTCCGCCGAGCAGGTAGGGCTGGCGCACGCCAGCCGTGAAATTATCCTGTTGCGGCGACTGCAGGGGGCCATTCCCCAGGATTACTTGCGGCTTTTTGGCAGCACGCGTGTGCTCTGGGCCGGGGACCTGCTGCATGGATTGAACCTGAACCACGCCACCGGTCGGCTCGTGTTTTATGACGAATCGGTTCGCAAAGAGATCCATCTTAAAAACGGCGAAATTATTTTCGCGCAAAGCAATTTGGCTCACGACCGCCTGGGCGAATCACTGATTCGGGCCGGGAAAATCACGCAGCAACAATTGGATGACGCGGCGACCGAGATCAACCAGACGCGCAAGCTGGGCCAGATTCTGGTTGAATCCGGCCTGATCAGCCCCAAGGAACTGTTTGTCGGCGTGCGTCGGCAGGTCGAGGAAATCGCGTGGTCAATCCTTGACCTCGAGGGCCGGTACGTTTTCTACCAGGGCTTCGCCGATCCGGACAGCATTCTGGCGCTGAACCTGGAGACCCATACGGTGCTCGTCGACGGTATTCGCCGAACAGCCCCCTGGGCGCACATACCGGTGGATGTTCCGGAACGCGAGATCAGCCTGGCCCTGCAGTCTGCCGGCAACCGCCTGAACTTGAACCAGGACGAGAAAAAGCTTGCCGGCATCATCGTCAACGGTCTGAACCTGCGAGAATTGATTGAGCAATCCGGGCTGGGCAAGCTGGAGACTTACAAGATCGTTCACCATCTGGTGCGCCGCGAAATCGTGCGGGTCGGCCGAGTTGATGACCAGCCCAGGGTCGCTGTCGCCGCCGATTCACAGCTGGCGCAGACGGTTGATAATTTCGGGGAAATCTTTTCTGAGGTCATCATGCTGCTGCGTGCCAGTGCGCCAGATATTGATGTGGTCGGGCGACTGAATTCCTTTTTTGACTCGCTGCCCGATGAACTGGCGGCGGTCTTTGGGACGGTTCGATTCGATGAATCCGGTCGCCTGGACACGGCAGCAATCGCAGGGAATGCGACTCAACTGGAAAAGGCCAGCCGGTCGACGGTACTGCGGGCATTCAACGAATTGTTGTACTTTACGCTGTTTGAAATGAAGAACTTCCTGTCGGACGATGATGCGTCCAGGATTATGGAAGTGATCGAAAGTATTGAGCTGTTTTGATTTAATGTGGGCACCGTGAACCTGCCAGAAGCCAGAACCGGGGGAACCGTTGGCTGACGACGACAACATCGTTATCGAAGACGGCGGCGTTCTTCGTCTACCGCCGCGAATCCTGCGCGAAATGCGTGCGTCGGTGGGGACCCGTATGCGTCCAGTCGCCGCCGGCGAAAGCCTGCTGCTGGTCTTTCGTGAACACGAAGGAGACGTGGACTTCAACAAATGGGTCGACCAGTGTACGTTGATTGGCCAGGTAGGGGCTTTTGGTATCGCTGACTTGTTCAGCACCATCAACATGAGTCAGAAGACAGGCGTTGTCGTCTTTGAAAGCGGGCACGTACAGAAGCGGGTCTATTTCGAAAACGGCGAGATCGTCTTTTCGGTCTCAAACGAATCCGAGTTCCGCCTGGGAGAGATTCTGGTGAACCGTGGCATGATTTCGCGCAAGCAGATCGACGAAATCCTGTCCAGCAAGGAAGCAGGGGTGCGCCTGGGTGCACGCCTGATCCAGAAGGGGTACCTGCGGGCCAAGGACCTGTACGAGGCCGTGCGCTACCAGGTCGAAGAAATCATTTTCAGTGTCTTTCCAATGTCAGACGGAAACTTTTACTTTTTTGAAGGCGACTACCTGGACGAAGACCTGTCCCAGTTTACGTTGAATACCCAGAATATCCTGATGGAGGGCTACCGCCGAATGGACGAGTGGGGCCTGATGCGCGAGAAAATTCCCCACGAGGGTGTGGTTGTCCTGCACGCGGGCAAAGGCGAGGTCAAATTTGACACGCCGGTAATGGAAACTGTCTTTCACCTGATCGATGGCAAGAAGTCCGTCAAGGAACTGATTCGCGCCTCGGGCAAGGGCGAATTTGACGTCAATCGAGCGCTGTACGACCTGCTGCGCAAAAACGCTATTGAAACGATAGATCCTAAAGCGACCGGCCAGGACAAGGCCAAGTCCCTGGAAGGCATGATCGATGCCTATAACAAACTGTATGTGATTGTCGGCCAGGCGCTGGATCGTGCCGGCCGCAGCGAAGCCCTTGGACCAGAGCAGATGGCTGAGTTCGTCAAGGGGCTGGACGACCGGGCAAGGCAAGTATTGGACGGCGTCAATTTTGACCCGACCCAGGGCGTGGCCGGTTCTGTTTCGGTGATGTTGTCCAACCTGGAATCGGCTGTTGCGTCCAGCGGTC